>CAZUTZ010000059.1:0-5793 GCA_964623655.1 uncultured Wenzhouxiangella sp. | reverse complement strand
CGCCTGTCGCCTGACGTCTGTCACGCGCGCCATGCCGGTGCAGCGCATAAAATATTCAGATGAAATATTTCCTGGCCCTTGCAGCGCTGGCGCTGGCTTCCGTGCCGGCCGCCGCCGATGAAAGCGTGAGCGTTCGCTCCTTCGCCGAGGTGGCGATTTTTCTGGAGCGCCAGGCCGCAGCCAGCGTCGAAAGCCTGAACGAAATCACCCTGGCGGCTGAAGTCAGCGCACGCGTGGCTGAGATCACCGCCCGACCCGGTGAGGCGGTGGAAGCCGGCGACCTGCTCGTGCGTCTGGACGAGCGCGAATTCCGCAACCAGCGCCAGACCGCATTAGCCCGGATCGCCATGGCCGAGTCGGCCAAAGACCTGGCGCGAATTCGCGCCGAGCGTGCGCGCCGCCTGGCGCCGGATCGTTTTGTCTCCGAAGACCAGCTGCTCGAGGCCGAAACCAACCTGCGCCGGGCCTCGGCCGAGCTGGATGCCGCGCGCAGCGATCTCGAACAAGCCGAACTGATGCTGGAGCGCGCCGCTATCGCCGCGCCGTTCACCGGCGTGGTCACCCGGCGTGCCGTCGGCGAAGGCGCCCTGGCCTCGCCGGGCACGCCCCTGCTCGATCTGGTGGCTACCGACGGCATTGAAGTCACCGCCAGCATCCCGCCGGATCAGGTCGCCGGACTGCTGGCCGCCGAGTCGATCGAGTTCAAGGCCGGCACCCGCAGCTGGCCGGTGGAAGTCGATCGCGTGGCCGCCGTGATCAGCCGCGGCAGCCGCGGCCAGCAGGCGCGCCTGCTGTTCATCGACGAAGCCGCCCCACCCGGCAGCGAGGGCCGTGTCCGCTGGACCGATCCGCGTCCGGCGCTGCCGGGGGATTTCGTGCTCCAGCGCGACGGCGAGCTGGGCGTTCTGACCCTGGCAGAGGACGGCGAGACCGTGGGCTTTCATGCGCTGCCCGGCGCCGACGCCGGCCGCCCCTATCTGGCCGAAGACCTGGATCCGGACACACGGCTGATCGACGACGGCCGGCGCCGGGTCCAGCCGGGCCAGCGCGTCCGCGTCGACTAGCCCGCCTGCCGGACTGCCCTCGACTCCATGCTGCAGCGCCTGTATTCCAACCATCCCCTGGCCAACATATTCATGGCGGTGGTTTTGGTCATGGGGGCCGTGGCTTATCTGCTGATGCCGCGCGAGCAGGATCCGGAGATCAATTTCAACTGGATCAACATGAACACGGTGCTGCCCGGCGCGTCACCGGAAGACATTGAGCGCCTGATCACCGACCCGCTGCAGGAAGCCATTGCCCGGCTGCAGGACGTGCGTTTCGTGGTCTCTTCGAGCCGCGAAAACGTCTCCAATATCCTGATCCGGTTCGAAGAGATTTCCGAGCGCCAGTTCGAGCGCCGCGTGGCCGACCTGCGGCGCGAAGTCCAGGCCATGGTCAACGACGAACTGCCACCGGAAGCACGCGATCCGAACATCGTCGAGGTCACCACTTCGTCGGGCTTCCCCTCCGCCATCGTCCTGGTGGTCGGCCAGGCCGACGACGATCAGCTGCGCAGCGTGGCGCGGCGAACCCGCCAGGACATCGAGCGCTTCACCAAGGTCGACGACATCATCAGCCAGGGCCTGAACAATCCCGAGCTCCAGATCCTGTTCGATCCGGCCGCGCTGGCGGCGCGCTCGCTCAACGCGCTGGATCTGAGCGATGCCGCTGCCGGCTGGTACCAGGATGTTTTTGCCGGCCGCCTGCAAACCGACAGCGGGCAGTGGCTGATCCGCGCCGAAGGACGCTCCATCGATCCGGCGGCACTGGCCGGCCTGACCCTGGGTGCCGGCGCCGACGGCGAGGTGGTGCGTTTCGACGATGTCGCACGCCTGCGCCTGGGCGCCAGCGTTCCGGAGCAAATGGTGCGCGCTGAAGGCAAACCGGCGGTCATGCTGTCGGTGACCAAGCGCGCCGGCAGCAACACCCTGGAATTGATCGAGGAGCTCAACGACTACATCGCCGAGCGCAACCCGGTGCTGGCCCGGCAAGGCATCGAACTGGTGCTGGCCGATGATCAGACCATCGCCACGCGCGAAGCCATCGGCATCATGCAGAACAACGCGCTGCTCGGCCTGCTGCTGGTATTTTTCGTCTGCTGGCTGTTCCTGGCCACCCGCATCGCGCTGCTGGTCGGTATCGGGCTGATTCTCTGCGTTGCCGGGATTTTTGCCGTGCTCGCCGCGCTCGGCTACACGCTCAACATCACGGTGTTGCTGGGCATTGTCATCGTGCTCGGCATGCTGGTCGATGTCTCCGTGGTCATGGTCGAGGCCATTTACTATCGCCTGCGCATCGGCCAGGCGCCGCTGGAGGCGGCCCGCCGGGCCCTGCGCGAGGTCGGCGTACCGCTGACCGCTTCGGTACTGACCACCATCGCCGCTTTTCTGCCGCTGATGCTGATGCCCGGCATCGTCGGCAAGTTCATGTTCATCGTGCCCTTCGTGGTAACCGTCGGCTTGCTGGTTTCCCTCATCCAGGCATTCTGGTTACTGCCGACCCAGGTCGTCCACAGCGCCTACCGACCACCCAACGACCCGCGCCACTGGCGAGTGCGCTTCACGCGCAAGATCCGGCGCGACTACGTGCGCGCCCTGGCCTATGTGCTGCGCCGGCCCAAGCGCTTCCTGAGCCTGGCCGGACTGACTTTCGCCCTGGCGCTGGCCGCCGTCGCGGCCGGACTGGTGCGACTGGAGTTCTTCGCCTTCGACCCGATCCGGCTGTTTTACGTCCAGGTCGACGTGCCGGGTGACGTGTCCCTGCAGGAGACGATGGAGCGCGTGCAGCAGGTCGAGGCGCGCGTGCGAGAAGGACTGAAGGACGGCGAGGCGCGCAGCGTCACCAGCCTGTCTGGCGTGCAGTTCACCGACGTCGAGCCGCTGTTTGGCGACCAGTTCGGCCAGGTCATTGTCTCGCTCAATCCCGCCAACGGCGGGCGCAGCATCGACGCCATCATCGACGGCATGCGCGAATCGGTGCTGAGCACCCCGATCGACGGCCAGATCGCGTTTTTGCAGGTCTCCGGCGGGCCGCCAACCCAGCAGCCGATCAACGTCAAGGTCCGGGCCGATGATTTCGACGAGCTGCGCCGGGCCGCCGATGCGGTGCGCGAGCTGATCGAAAGCCTGCCCGGCACCCGCGACCTGAGCGATGACCGCGTACCCGGCCGCTCGGAATTGATTCTCGACCTGGATCGCGAAGCGCTGACCCAGGCCGGCCTGCCGCCGGCCATGGCCGCGCGCCTGCTGCGCCTGCACGTCGACGGCGAGATCGTCGCTTTCACCCGCGAGGCCGGCGAGCGCTTCGAGCTGCGCGTCAAGGCCGAACGCGAGCGGGCATTGGAACCCGGCAGCGTACTGGACGATCCGGTACGGCTGCCGGGCGGCATGACCACCCATCTGGGCGGGCTGGTCGACGCCCGCTCCAGCGAGGCGCCCGGCGTGATCCGGCATTTCAACCTGCGCCGGACCATCACCGTGGAAGGCGACATTGACCGCAACGTCACCAACACGGTGGAAGTCAACCGGCGCATTCGGGAAGGCTGGCGCGACATTCGCGCCGACTTCCCCGGCACCGACCTGGACTTCAGCGGCGAACTGGACGACATCGAGGAGTCATTGGAAGCCATGGCCGTGCTGTTCGTGCTCGGCATCGGCCTGATTTATCTGATCCTGGCCACCCAGTTCAAAAGCTACTTCCAGCCTTTCCTGATTCTGATCACCGTGCCCATGGCCTTTACCGGGGTGGTGTTCGGGCTGGTGATCTCGAACAACCCTTTGAGCCTGTACACCATGTACGGCATCATCGCGCTTGCCGGCATCGCGGTAAACGCGGCCATTGTGCTGATCGATGCCGCCAACCAGCGCCTGGCGGCGGGCATGCGGCCGCTGTATGCGACGATTTTCGCCGCCCGCCGGCGCGTCATTCCCATCATCATGACCACGGCCACCACCATCGCCGGCCTGCTGTCCCTGGCGCTCGGGCTGGGCGGGCGTTCGCTGCTGTGGGGGCCGGTGGCGGTCACCCTGGTCTGGGGGCTGACCGTTTCGGCGCTGCTGACCCTGTTCGTCATCCCGCTGCTGTACCGGCAGTTCATGCGCGGGCATCGAACTACGGCCTGATTGAACCGGCTCTGCCGAACAAGGTGATTGTTTGGCAGGGTCGCGGGAAAAATCTCGTATCCATTCAATGAGAGCCATCGCTGTGGTCGATCGGGCCGTGGCGTTGCGCCGTGCGATCCGTTTTTTGTACGAATTCAAGGAGCCGAAAATCATGATGAAGCCTATTCTCTGCGCCGCTTTGCTGATCCTGAGCACCGGTGCGCTGGCTGACCGCCCCGTGCTTGCCGTTGCCGAGTTCACCAATGAAGCAACAGGGGCCACCTGGTGGCGGTCAGGTGTGGGCACCGAGTTGTCCGGGATGCTGACCAACGAGCTGGCCGCGATCAATGCCTTCACCGTCGTCGAACGCTCCCAGCTGGATCGCGTTCTCGACGAGCAGGATCTCGGCGCCTCAGGCCGGGTGCGGCCCGACACGGCCGCCGAGATCGGCGAATTGACCGGCGCCGGCTACCTCGTGACAGGCACCGTCACCGACTACAGCGAAGAAACGCGCCGCACGCGAGGGGGGATCAGCATCGGCGGCCGGGGACGGAGCCTGGGGATCGGGGGCGAGAGTACCGAAGCGTATATCGCTGTGGATATTCGGGTGATCAATGCGACAACCGGCGAGATTGCTCACGTGCGGACAGTCGAAGGCCGAACCCAGGATGGCGGCGTCTCGCTGCGAGCCCGACAGGGCCGGTTCGGCGGCAACCTCGATCATGCCAGCGACACGCCTGCCGGTGAAGCCATCCGCGCTGCCCTGATCGAAATCACCGACTATCTCGAGTGCGAGATGGTGCTGCAAACCTCGGCGTGCCGGGCCAAATATGAGGATCGCGAGTCGACCCGTCGCGAACGGGCTCGAGACGCCATCCGCTTCTGATCCATCGGGAAGGGAAACGGGAACGGGCGCGGCCTTGCGGGGCCGCGCTTTTTTTGTCCTCAGAGCTTGATGGACTGCCACCGGCCCTGGCGCCAGACCCGAGCAAACCAGACCGCCTGACCGCAGCGGTAGACTGCCTGCAGCGCCCAGACCGCCAGCAGACCACCGCCCAGCACCGGTCCAAGCAGCGCCGCCAGCGGCAGGAACAAAACCCACTGGGCCGTGATGGAAATGCGCATCACCCGCGCGGTATCGCCGGCGCCCAACAGCGCGTTGAGCAGCACCATACCGGCCGCATCAATACCGATGATGGCCGCCGAGATCATCAATGCCGGCCACGCCAGGGCAACGGTGTCCGGATCGACCAGGAATATCTCCAGCAACGGCCTCCCGACCAGCATCACCAAAAGACCCACCCCGACGCCGAGCAGGCCGGTAAAGACCGCGGCGTTCCAGCCCCAAAGCTGCGCATCAATCGGGTCCTTGCGCCCCAGCGCGTTGCCGACCAGCGTGGCCGTGGCCAGACCGAAGCCAATCGCCGGCAGGATGATCACCAGCCCAAGGGTCATCAGCACATTCACCGCAGCCAGTTCCTGAGTGCCGATGCGGCCAATGATGACGACCAGCATGAGCATGCCGCCGGCAAAGAAAAACTGCTGCAGGCTGGCCGGCAGTGAGACCTTGAGCTGGTTTTTGAGCATGCGCAGTGACGGCAGCGAGCCCAGGAACCCTTCCTGACGGGCGTATTTGAGGCCGAAAAACACG
>CAZUTZ010000058.1:0-11558 GCA_964623655.1 uncultured Wenzhouxiangella sp. | reverse complement strand
CACAACGCTTGTGCGACGGCTGAGCGTTACCTTATTAGCCGCATGGCCCACTAGGACTCCACTTCGAACCAGGTTTGCCGAATCAGGTGACCGACGTCAATGAGATCCACCTGCAGACGATCGACAAAAACGCTCAGGCCGCCTTTTGCCAAGTCCTCGACATCCGCCTGATCCACCGTGCGTTTGACGCGGGCGACGGCGATCCGGGTGGTCTCATGATCCGGCAGGGCGGCTAGCCGTGTGGACATCGCATTCAGGCAAAACGACACCGAGCGCGGAAACAGCGGATTGCCCAGCAGAAAACGCAGCACGTCCGGGCCGGCAACCCGCAGGCGCACGTGACGTCGATACATCTGATACGCCGTCATGGACTTTAGCACGCTCATCCATTGCAGCTGGTCGAAGGGCTGGGTTTCATCCACCCCGCGCAGCAGGTGCGCCGAGCGTACGTCCAGAATCCGCGTGGTCATGTCGGCGCGCTCGTGATAGCGACCCAACAGGATGAAATCCCAGGCATGATCGTGGCTCATGATGTCGGCCAGCATGCCGATCAGCTGCTGGCAGCGCCGGATCATCAGGTCGATGAAATCCTGCCGACGCCGTTTGGAGATGTTGCCGGCCAGCTGATCCTTGGCGATCAGGTACAAATCGTTGGTCTGCTCCCAGACCTCGCGCGGCAGCAGGTCGCGCGCCGCGCGCAGATTTTCCCGCGCCTGATGCAGGCACGACAGCACCGAGCCGGGATGGCGCAGGTCGGCCAGCAGAAAGCGCACCACCTGGCGTTCACCGGCGCTGTCGAACAACTCATCGAACAGCGCCTGGCTGCCGGTGATGCGCACCAGCGGTGCCCAGCCCGGCGCCATGCTGCGCGGCAGGTCGAGCATCAAATGACCGTTGACGTTGATCATGCGGCCGAGGTCTTCGGCCCGCTCCAGGTAGCGGCCGTACCAGTAAAGGTTTTCAGCCACCCGCGAAAGCATCAGCGCTCCCCCGCCCCGTCAACGTCGACGATCCAGGTGTCTTTGCTGCCGCCGCCCTGCGAGGAGTTGACAACCAGCGAACCCGCGCGCATGGCCACGCGGGTCAAACCGCCCATGGTGACGTAGTGCTGGTCGCTGGACAGAATGAATGGGCGCAGGTCCACGTGCCGCGGCGCAATCTGACCTCCGCTCAGGGTCGGGCAGGTGGAGATGGCCAGCGTCGGCTGGGCGATATAGTTGCGCGGATCGGCCTTGATCAGGCGCTTGAAGGCGTCGCGCTCCTTGCGGCTGGCGTGCGGCCCGATCAGCATGCCGTAGCCGCCGGACTCGTTGGCCGGCTTGACGACCAGCTGATCGATATTGGCCAGCACGTGGTCGCGCTCGGCCTTGATGCTGCAGCGCCAGGTCGGCACGTTGGGCACCATCGCATCCTGATCCAGGTAGTAGCGGATGATCTCGGGCAGGTAGGAATAGACGACCTTGTCGTCGGCCACGCCGGCACCCGGCGCGTTGGCCAGGCCGACCTGGCCGGCTTTCCAGGCCCGCATCAGGCCCTTGACGCCCAGCATGGAGTCCTCCCTGAAAACCTCCGGGTCGAGGAAAGCGTCGTCGATGCGCCGGTAAATGACGTCGACCAGGCGCAGGCCGTGGATGGTGCGCATGTACACGCGGTCATCATCGAGCACCACCAGATCGCGGCCCTCGACCAGCTCTACCCCCATCTGCTGAGCGAGATAAGCGTGCTCGAAATACGCGGAATTGAACTGGCCCGGCGTCAGCACCACGATGGTGGGATATTCGGCCGGGCGCGGCGACAGACTGGCGAGCATGTCGTACAGGCGCGCCGAGTAGTCGTCGACCGGCTGGATGTCGAGGTTTTCGAACAGCTCCGGAAAGACCTTTTTCATCACCTGGCGGTTTTCGAGCATGTACGACACGCCGGACGGCACGCGCAGGTTGTCTTCAAGCACATACAGGGTGCCGTCGGCGTCGCGCACCAGGTCCGAGCCGCAGATGTGCGCCCAGACGCCGTAGCGCGGCGTGACCCCGACGCACTGCTCGCGGAAATTGGCCGAGCCGGCCAGGATTTCGGCCGGGAACACGCCGTCGCGGACGATTTTCTGCTCACCGTAGAGGTCGTCAATGAACAGATTCAGCGCCGTCACGCGCTGGATGAGCCCATCGCTGACCCGGCGCCACTCGCTGAAAGGAATGATGCGGGGAATCAGATCGAACGGCATCGCCCGGTCCGCGCTGGTCTCGTCGTGATAGACGCGGAAAGTGATACCGGCTACGAGCGCTGCAATCTCGCAGGCGTCGCGACGTTCCAGCAATTCTTCGCGGCCCAGCCGCTTGAGGTAGCGCCATAGCGGCCGGGCGGCCGCGCGCGGGCCGCCGCGCGGACCAATCAATTCATCGCAGAATTCGCTGCGATAATTCCAGTTCAACTGCGTCCTGGCCTCGTCGCTCAAGTTTTCTTCCGGGGTCATCCCGCGATCGATCATAGCGCATTGGTGCACTGCATTACCAAGCGCCCGGTAAAATACCGGTTGAGCTCGGCGGTCAGCTCGCAGATCGTCGCAGCGGCCGGTCGCCATCCAAACCACCCAGTCAAATTCACCGTCATGTCACTGCTAGCCCTGCGCCAGGTTGATTTTTCCATCGGAGGGCCGCTGTTGCTGGAAGGTGTCGACCTCGATATCCAGCCCGGCGAGCGCATTGCGCTGGTCGGCCGCAACGGTGCCGGCAAATCCACGCTGCTGCGGCTGCTGGACGGCACGCTGGAGCCCGACGACGGCCGCATCGTGTACTCCGAAGGCGTGCGCGTGGCTCGTCTGCAGCAGGAGGTGCCGGCCGGGACGTCCGGCAGCGTGTTTGATCAGATCGCGGCAGGGCTGGGCGAGCTGGGCGAGTTGACCAGCCAATACCATCGCGCCAGCCAGGGCGAGGTGGATACGGACCGACTGGCCGAACTGCAGGCACGCATTGAAGCCGCCGGCGGCTGGGATCTGGAGCAGCAGGTCGAACGTGTGCTGGATCAGCTGGATCTCGACGGCGAGTTGCCGTTCGAGCAACTCTCCGGCGGACTCAAGCGCCGCGTATTGCTGGGGCGGGCGCTGGTCTCCCAACCGGAGGTGCTGCTGCTCGACGAGCCGACCAACCACCTCGATATCGAAGCCATCGAGTGGCTGGAAGGCTTTCTCAAGCAGCTCACTGCCGCCCTGGTCTTCGTCACCCATGACCGCCGCTTCCTGCAGAAACTGGCCACCCGCATCATCGAGCTCGACCGCGGCCAGCTCACTTCCTGGCCGGGCGACTGGAACAACTATCTGCGCCGGGTGGCCGAACGCCAGCACGCCGAAGCCCTGGAAAACCAGCGCTTCGACAAACGCTTGGCCGAAGAGGAAGTGTGGATTCGCCAGGGCATCAAGGCCCGGCGCACCCGCAATGAAGGTCGCGTCCGGGCGCTTGAGAAAATGCGTGAAGAACGCGCCGCCCGACGCGAGCGGCAGGGCACGGTCAACCTGAGCGCCAGCCACGCCGCACCTTCCGGAAAAAAGGTCGTCACCGTGGAAAACCTGAGCTTTGCCTGGGACGGCAAGCCGATCGTGCAGGGATTCTCGACGACCCTGCTGCGCGGCGACCGCATCGGCCTGATGGGACCCAACGGCAGCGGCAAGTCGACCCTGATTCAGCTGCTGCTCGGCCAGCTCAAACCCGACCGCGGGGAGGTCAAGCTCGGCACCGGACTGGAGATCGCCTACTTCGACCAGCAGCGCGCCGTGTTGCGCGACGACTGGAGTGCGGCCGAAAACGTGTCCGAAGGCCGTGACTTCGTCGAAATCAACGGCCGCTCCAAGCACATCATCGGCTATCTGCAGGACTTTCTGTTCACCCCCGAACGCGCCCGCGCCCCGATCAGCAAACTGTCCGGCGGCGAGCGCAACCGCCTGCTGCTAGCCCGGCTGTTCGCCCGTCCGTCCAACCTGCTGGTGATGGACGAACCGACCAACGACCTCGATCTGGAAACCCTGGAGCTGCTCGAGGAATTGCTGCTGGACTATCCCGGCACCCTGCTGCTGGTCAGCCACGATCGCGATTTTCTCGACAACGTGGTCACCAGCACGCTGGTGATGGAGGGCCGTGGTCAGGTCGGCGAATACGTCGGCGGCTACAGCGACTGGCTGCGCCAGCGGCGCGCCGCGAGCGAACAAGAGGCCCCCGGCGCTGATTCGGTGAGCGAGGCGCCGGCTTCTCGGTCGACCAGGCCGGCATCGACGCCGCGCCCGGCCAAACTCAGCTACAAGCTCGCCCGCGAACTGGAACAACTACCGGCACGCGTCGAGGCACTGGAAGCCGAAATCGAAAACTTGAGCAAACGCATGAACGACCCGGAGTTCTTTCGCAGCGATCCGGAAACGATTTCCCGGCTCGGCAAGGAACTCAATCAACTGCAGGAAGAACTCGATCAGACCTACGCGCGCTGGGAAGCCCTGGAATCCGGCGAGGTTTCCTAAGGAAAAGCCCAGCGCGCCTCGTGGCCGCGGGCATCGACATGCACGAAGGGGCCGCGATGGGGGCGCGGGCCATACAGTCCCAGCCCGCCGGGCCGATCTTCGAGTTCGCCGTCGCGGTAAAGCGTTTCGATGATGTCGATCAGAACTTCGGCATCGCGGGCATCGACCTGACCGTCTCCGGTCAAATCGTCCATGCGGCCGTCACCGTTGGTGTCGATGAAAATATCGGCCGCACCGCCCCAGACATGACGCGAAAAGAGGCTGTTGCCGATGGCGTTGTTGTACCAGGGCGTGCGGTGACCGCTGAGGATGGCAAATGTATCGGTGCGGATCCCCTGCGCGTTGACTTCGGCCAGAATGGCTTCCAGCTTGGCGATCAAGCCCTCGCGCAACACCATGTATTTCGGCCAGTGGTCCGGCTGCTGTTTGCACAGGAACTGCCCCAGCGTGAAGTGCGGCGAAATCGGCAGGTCCAGCAGATCCGGCGTGACCTTGATCTTGCCCGGCGGCGGCAGGTAGATCGGATTGCCGCGTAGCGGCTCGTCAGGATACTCGCCGATGCGGTAACCGTTCAGATTGCCGTTGCGCTTTTCGTCGGTTGGCACCTTGGTCAGCACATTCAGCGTCATCGGCGCATGCTCGGCCGGCTCAATGCGAATCGGATGCAGGCCCGGTGTCTCCGGCGCCGTAAAGCGCCAGCGTCCACTGCCCAGGGCGGCCAGCTCACCACCGGACGCCTCGATCCGGATGGGCTGGTCATCGATGCCGAGCACCCGAATCTCCTCGGCTTGTCCCGGCATCATGTAAAAGGCGAAAGTGTGCCAGTCGACCTGTTTGCCGTTGAACTTGACGGTGTAGTCCAGTCGGCCGTCATCAAAGGGCGCATCCAGCGCCAGGGCCACCGGCGGCAGCAGGTGCAGCGCCACGATCAGTCGTATCCAGTGCTTCAAATTCCGCGTTTCCTTGCAAATCAACAGGAGCCGCATCCAGGGCCTCGATCAGGGGCGGGTCGCGCCGGTAGATGTCGCTGCGGTATTGAATCCGCCCCCGCTCGTCGACCCAGGCCGTCCAGTACAGCAGGTGAACGGGCAACGGCCGATCGAGCCGAACCGTGGTTTCCACACCGCTATCCAGCACGGCCCCGATGCGCTCAGGCGCCATGATAGACGACCGTTCGTTAAGCAACCATTGCGTCAATTTCCCGGCGTCCTCGACCCGGATGCAGCCGGAACTGAAAGCACGTTCTTCGCGCTCGAACAATTCGCGCGCCGGGGTATCGTGCAGGTAGACATGATGGCGGTTGGGGAACATGAACTTGACCCGCCCCAGCGCGTTCTCCGGCCCCGGCGCCTGGCGCAGACGATACGGGAAATGACGCGCCGACAGCCGCGTCCAGTCCACGCTGTCCGGATCAACGCGCCGGGCGTCGTCTCCCCAGCCCTGGTAGACGGAAAAACCCATGTTTTCCAGATAGGATTCGTCAGCGCGAATGCGCGGGAGAATGTCGCGCACGGCCAGGCGCGGCGGCACCTCCCAGGAGGGATTGAGCACCAGGTAGCTCATGCGTCCGCTGAACACCGGCGTGCGACGCGCCGGCGTACCCACCACGACCCGCTGGGTCATCACGATCTCGTCTTCGGCGCGCAGGTACAGGGTGTATCCGGCGATATTGACCAGCAGATATTCATCCCCCAGGTCACGAGGCAACCAGCGCCAGCGCTCCAGGTTGGCACGCAGCTGCGCCTCGCGGCGGGCCGGTGTGACGTTGAGCTCAGCCAGCGTGCGCGGGCCCACGATACCGTCAACCACCAGACCATGGCGGCGCTGAAACGCCCGCACGCTCTCTACCAGTCGCTCGGAATACAAGGTTCGGTCGTCTTCAGCGCCCGCCTCATCGGGAGCGAGATCACCGAGCTTCAGCAATCGCCGGGCGATCGCCGGGACCCGGCCGTCGCGCTCGCCCGGGCGCAGCAAGGGGCCGCCTTCGATCGCCGGCCAGTCACCGTCATGGGCCAGTTCGCGCTGCAGCGCCAGGCGCTCGAGCAGCCGCCAGTAGCCCGGATAGCGCGGCGCCAGACGATCCAGCACGGCCGGC
This sequence comes from uncultured Wenzhouxiangella sp., assembly GCA_964623655.1. Lineage (GTDB taxonomy): Bacteria > Pseudomonadota > Gammaproteobacteria > Xanthomonadales > Wenzhouxiangellaceae > Wenzhouxiangella. Next base: position 4,965 of record CAZUTZ010000058.1, on the reverse strand, counting down.
AGATCGACCGGTTGGTCGCCCGGCGGATCGGACAGCACTTCCAGAAGATCCGGCACGTCGCGCTGCAGCAGCCAGCCGGAATCGATGAGTTCGGGGTCAAGCCGCCCGTGCAGAAGGTGCTGGCCCAGACTCAACAGCCCGTCGCTGGCAAGCAGTTCCAGTTCGAGCGGGTCACCCAGCTCGCCGGTTGCGTCGACCTCAGCAAGCCAGCGGCCGAGAGGGTCGCGGTGATAGTGCTCGGGTTTCAGCCCGTGATCACGGGCCCGATCAATCGCCGCAAGAAGCTGCCCCTGCAGCGCTGACGGCCGGCCCCGGGCATCGAACCAGATCGGGCGCCAGCCGCGTGGGGCGTAGAGCGCGCGAAGCAGCTCCGGGGACTGCAGCGGCTGACCGGCAATCACCAGCTCATCGCGCGGATAATCGGTTTCCAGCCGCTCGCGCAAGGCTTCCCCCAGTTCGGCGCCCGCCCACGCCGGCGAGCCGGTGAGCCAAAAAAGGCCAAATACATAAACAAGAGCGATGGCGCGATCCATACCGGCCAATATAGCAACGTGCACCGGCCCGTTCGATGAGCTGGCAGATCATCCACAGCAGTCAACTCCGCGCCCAGCTACACTCGGAAACGGGCTGAACGATCGTTATTTTTTCCTGGCCCGGGAGAAAGCGTCGGCCAGACTGCCTGCGGGCTTGCCGCGATCGGCTTTTGGGGCTCGGGACGGGCCAGCCGCTTTTCCCGGGCGCGGACTGCGCCGGCGATCGGCGGGCGGCGCATCGGCATCAGGCAGCGGATCGTCCAGACGCAGGCTCAGAGCAATCCGCTTGCGCTTGAGATCCACCTCCATCACCTTGACCTTGACCACCTCGCCGGCCTTGACCACGGCTCTCGGGTCCTTGACGAACTGCCGACTCATCGCGCTGATGTGGACCAGGCCGTCCTGATGCACGCCGATATCCACGAAAGCGCCGAAGGCGGCGACGTTGCTGACCGTACCCTCCAGAATCATGCCGGGCACCAAGTCAGACATTGTTTCGACACCCTCACTGAATTTCGCGGTGCGAAACTCGGGGCGCGGATCGCGGCCGGGCCGCTCGAGTTCTTTCAGGATGTCACGCACCGTGGGCAGGCCGAAGCGCTCGTCGGTGAAGTCTGCGGCGTTGAGCGCCCGCAAGCCCGAGACATCACCGATGATGCGCTCCAGCGGCTTGCCGAGCCGCGCGCTGATGCGCTCGACTACCGGATAGGCCTCGGGATGCACCGCCGAGGCATCGAGGGGGTTGTCGCCTGCGGCAATGCGCAGGAAGCCCGCTGCCTGCTCATAGGTCTTTTTGCCCAGTCGCGGTACGGCCAGCAATTCCTGGCGGCGACGGAAGGCGCCGTGCCGGTCGCGATGGGCCACGATGTTTTCCGCCACGCTGGAAGACAAACCGGCAACGCGCGCCAGTAGCGCGCTCGAAGCCGTATTGACCTCCACGCCCACCGCGTTGACGCAGTCTTCGACCCGCGCATCCAGCGCCCGGGCCAGTCGGGCCTGGTCGACGTCGTGCTGGTACTGCCCGACACCAATCGCCCTGGGCTCGATCTTGACCAGCTCGGCCAGCGGGTCCTGCAGGCGGCGGGCGATGGACACCGCCCCACGCAGGCTGACGTCGAGGTCCGGGAATTCGCGCGCCGCCGGCTCCGAGGCTGAATAAACCGAAGCGCCGGCCTCGCTGACGACCACCTTCTGCAAGCCCGGCTGGTTGAGCTGCTTGAGAAGATCGCCGGCCAGCTGATCGATCTCGCGCGATGCGGTGCCGTTGCCGATCGCAATCAGGGCAACCCGGTGTTCGCGGCACAGTTTTGCCAGCACCGCCAGGGCCTGATCCCGGCGCTTTTGCGGCGGCAGCGGATAGATGGTGGTAGTTTCCAGCAGTTTTCCGGTGGGATCGACCACGGCCACCTTGGTGCCCGTGCGCAGGCCCGGGTCGAGCCCCATGACGGCGCGCTGCCCGGCCGGTGCGGCCAGCAGCAGATCACCCAGATTGTCGCCGAAGATACGGATGGCCTCGGCCTCGGCCCGCTCGCGGGCCGCCACGAACAGCTCGGCCTGCAGGTTCGTCAACAACCGGCTCTTCCAGGCCAGGCGCGCTCCGTCCAGCAGCCAACCATCAGCCGGCCGCCCGCGCTCGACGATGCCGAGCGCCGCGGCAACCCGACCGGTGCCCCGGGCGTGACCGGCCTCGGCGTCCGCGCCCGGCTCCAGGCTCAGCGTCAGGATACCTTCGTTGCGCGCACGCAGCAGCGCCAGCATGCGGTGCGACGGAATCGAGGCCAGCGCCTCGGCATGGTCGAAATAGTCGCGATATTTCAGGCCTTCGTGTTCCTTGCCCTCGATGACGCTGGCGCGGATCAGCCCCGCTTCGCTCAGCCACTCGCGCAACTCGCCGACCAGGTCGGCCTGTTCGCCGGCCCGTTCAATCAGAATCTGGCGGGCGCCGGCCAGCGCGGCCTTGACGTCGGCCACGCCACGGTCGGCGTCGACAAAGCTTGCAGCCTGCCGCTCCGGGTCCAGGCCCGGGTCGGCCAGCAGCGCATCCAGCAGCGGCTCCAGCCCGGCTTCACGGGCGATGCGGGCGCGCGTACGCCGTTTGGGATTGTAGGGCAGATACAGGTCTTCCAGCCGCGCCTTGGTCTCGGCTTCCTCGATCCCGGCCTTCAGCTCCTCGGTCAGCTGACCCTGTTCGGCAATGCTGGCCAGCACCGTAGCGCGGCACTCCTCGAGTTCGCGCAGGTAAGCCAGCCGCGTCTGCAATTCACGTAGCTGGCCGTCGTCCAGGCCGCCCGTGGCTTCCTTGCGATAGCGGGCAATGAAGGGCACGGTCGCGCCTTCATCAAGCAGCGCCACGGCCGCAGCAACCTGCCCGGCCCGGGCCCCGATTTCGCCGGCGATCCGACGCTCAATCCTTTCACTCACAGAAGCTGTAGCCGACATGATCAAAGCCCGTGCAATGAGCCAACCGGTGCCGCCATCACGAACGACCCCGCAGGATTCTGCGAATCGCCGCCCGCTGGCGCCGATCCGGCCGCCGCCCGGGATCAATCGGCCCGACGCCCTTTTCGGCCCGCTCCGCCCTGGCCGCCTCGCGCCGCGCAATGCTGGCCTCGCTTTCGCGATACATCTCCCGCGCCAGCGGGGCCGAGACGCGCTTGTCGCCAACCGACAGCACCTCCAGCTCGAATCTGAGTTCGCCCTTGGTGATTTCCAGCCGGTCGCCCGGACGGACCAGGCGCGACGGTTTGGGTTTGTCGCCGTTGATCTCGACGTGGCCGCCCTTGACCGCCTGCTGGGCCAGGCCGCGCGTTTTGAAAAAGCGCGTGGCCCAAAGCCACTTGTCCAGCCTGACTGATAGTTCGGTCATGTGGAACCGCAGATGAACGCGGATAAACGCCGATGTTTTCCTCGTGCTGCTTGAACACGCACTCCGATCCGATCAACCCCGGCGACCGCATAAGGCATTTTTTCCTTATCCGCGTTCATCTGCGTTCATCTGCGGTTTTCAGCTTTTGCCCAAATCACTGCCGCGAGTTCTCCAAGCGCTCCAGCCGCTGATTGATCGTTTTGAGCTCGCTCAGCAAAGCCTGGTGCTGCTCGGCTTCTTCATCGTGGTGAATGGACTGAGTGGCGGTCACGATAATCGCGATGAACAGGTTCAGGACCATGAAGCTCGAGATCAGGATGAACGGCACGAAATAGATCCAGATCAGCGGGTAGCTCTCCATCATCGGGCGGGCCACGCCGGTCGACCAGGACTCCAGGGTCATGATCTGAAACAGTGAGAACAGGCTCAGCCCCAGGTTGCCCCAGTATTCCGGGAATTCCTCGCGAAACAGCATCGTGCCCATGACGGCGAAAATATAGAACACCAGCACCAACAGCAAGGCCGTCCAGCCCATGCCGGGCAGGGCCCGCAGCAGGGACTCGATGATCGCGCGCAGCTTGGGGATTTGCGACAGCAGTCTGAGCACGCGCAGGATGCGCAGGGCTCGCAGAATCTCGAACGGCCCGGCCGCCGGCACCAGGGCGATGGAAACAATGAAAAAGTCGAAGATGTTCCAGCCCGAGCGAAAAAAGCGCGGGCCGAAAGCAATCAGCTTGAGCAGAATTTCGACGACGAAAACGCCCAGGATCGCAGTGTTGGCGGCGACCAGCACCGGGCCGGCCGCGCTCATCACGGCCGGCGAGGTCTCCAGCCCGAGAATGACGGCGTTGATGATGATCAGGCCGACAATGAAGCGGGTGACCCCCGGGCCTTCCACCCAAAGTCCGAGCCGACGGCGCCAGCCGGACTCCGCCGGACGGGTCATGGCGCGGATCGGGCCTGATCACGGCCCCCGCCGAGCAACATCAGGATGCGGCCCTGTCGGTCTGCCCGTCTGAGCGGTCTTCCGATTCGGCGCTTCCGAAGGATTCAACCAGCAAGGCGTTGACTCGGCGCACGTAAGCCGCCGGATCAGCCAGTTCGCCGCCTTCGGCGAGCAGCGCCTGGTCCATGAGCAGGCTGGCCAGGTCATCAAAACGCTGACCGTCGTCGAGACATTGCATGGCCGCCAGAAGCGGGTGCTCGGGATTGATTTCCAGGTTGGGCTTGATTTCCGGCACTTCCTGGCCGGCCTGGCGCATCATGCGCGCCATCAGCGGCGACAGTTCGTGCTCGTCGGCGACCACGCAGGCCGGCGATTCAGTCAGGCGCGTACCGGGTTGAACATTGCCGACGCGCTCGCGCAGGGCTTTCTTGATCCGTCCGGCCAGCTTCCTGGCCTCTTCGGCAGGCTCGCTCTGGTCACCCAGCTCGAGCTTGCCGCGGGCGACCGACTTGAGCTCCTTTTCCTTGTAGTTGCGCAGATGATCGACCAGCCATTCATCAATGCGGTCGGTCATCAGCAGCACCTCGACGCCGTGCTTGCGGAAGGCCTCCAGGTGCGGG
>CAZUTZ010000057.1:0-11606 GCA_964623655.1 uncultured Wenzhouxiangella sp. | reverse complement strand
AACACAGGTGGGCGAGACCGCCGTGCAAAAACCCGTAGCTGACCAGCTGCCACAGCCCGAAGCCGGTATCCAGGGTTGTGCCGTCGTCGATGTTGATGGTGCTGGGTGTGGCCAGCGGCCACAGGGCGAACAGGCGAATGGCTTCGCCGAAAGCACCCATCTGGATGAAATAGGCCACCACGGTGATGACCAGCAGCGTGATGGCCGCTGAACCACCGGGACGACCGGCTTGCGGGAAAGTATTCATTCAAGCTCCGACAGGGCTTCCAACAAGCCCTCTTTGCGCTCCAAAGGAGACCGGCGTTCGGCGAAATGGCTGCGAATATCGGCCACATCGGTCGCGCTCAGCCCCGGCTCGCGGTTCGACCATTCCCGCTCGGTAAACCCGATCAGTTCGGCAATGTCTTCATCGCTGATGTGCTGCATCGGCGGCATGTAGCCCCGATAAGTCCGGCCGGCAACTTCGATTTCGCCGCGCAGCCCCAGCAGCACGATCAGCGCCAAAGCCTCGGACGGCAAGTCCATCCACTCCGAGCCGGCTAATGGCGGAAAAGTCGGCGGCCGCCCCTCACCCTGGTGACCGTGGCAGGAGGCGCAATGACGCAGGTAGGCCTCCTGCCCTTCAGCCAGCTCCAGGGTCGTTTCCTCGCCGCCGCAGCCGACCAGGACTGTGATCAATAATGCCAGCAGCGCCAGCTGGAGCGGGCCCGGCAACGCCCGGGTCCTGCGTTTACAATACGAGGTCATTCCTTGCTTTCAATCCTTGTCAATAATGCCGATGCAGCGCGTCACCGTGTATGCCGCTTCCAGTCAGGCGCTGGCGCACGACTATATCAATGCTGCTAAAAGATTGGGCAAAACCCTGGGTGATGCGGGAATCCCTATTATCTACGGCGGCGGTGGACACGGACTGATGGGCGCGGTGGCCGATGCCGCCCTGACTGCAGGCGCCGAGGTCCATGGAGTCCTTCCGGAATTCCTGACCGAGGTCGAGGCCGGACACGCGGGTCTGACCTCGCTGGAAATCGTCGAAGACATGCGCACGCGCAAGGCCCGCATGCTGGAGGGCTCCAGCGCCGTGATCGCCCTGCCCGGCGGTTGCGGCACGTTCGAGGAACTGTTCGAGGCCATCACTCTCAAGCGCCTCGGCCAGTTCCTGGGACCCATCATCCTGGTCAACACCAACGGCTATTACGACCAGTTGCTGGACTTCCTTCGTCACAGCGTCAAGGAGCGCTTCATGAATCGCAGCCATTTGCAAATGTGGCAAAGCATCAAGCAGCCCGAAGACATTCTGGCCGCGCTGGGCAAAGCCCCCGCCTGGTCCGCCGCCGCCATTTCTCAAGCCGCCGTCACTGATCAATCGTCATGAGTCAGCATTACAACATTCACAGAGCAGGTTTCCGTCAGGGGCTTGGCTGGTTGCCGGCCAGCGCCGAGATGATGCGCGGCGGAATCCGGCCGCTGGTCGGCATCGCCGCTCTCTGGCTGCTGGTCAGCATGATCGGCTTTATTCCCCTGATCGGACAGCTGGTGTTTGTCATCATCACCCCGCTGCTGACTGCCGGCGTAATGCTTGCCTTCGATCGTCTGGGCGAGCAGCGCATCCCGCGGCCGACCACCCTGTTTGCCGGATGGCACGATCCGGTGCGACGCGGCAATCTGCTGCTGCTGGGTGTGTTCATGCTCGGCGGCGCGATGATCTCGGCGCTGATTCTGTTCAGCTGGCTGGGCAGTCAGCTGGGCCAGGAGCAGCTGCAGGCACTGCTGACTCAGGAATCCCCCGAAGCGACGGTGGAGGCCCTGTCAGGCGTCTCTTTTGGCGGTGGCTTGCTGCTGGCGGCTTTGATGATGGGGTTGGTGCTGGCCGGCCTGTATTTTTCCGTCGCCCTGGTCATGTTCGGCAAAGCGCCGGCCGCGAGGGCGTTTTTGATCAGCATCAAGGCGGTCCTGGTCAACTGGATTGCCTTTATCGGCTATCTGCTGGCTTTGTTCGCCATTGCGCTGGGCTTTGGGGTCATTCTCGTGTTGATCACCAGCTTTCTCACCCTGGCCCTGGGCGCTGTCGGCGCTTTCATCACCAACATCCTGACGCTGATGGGCGCGATGCTGTTTCAGGTGCTGATGGCCGGGGCGCAGTATCTGGCGTTTTCGCAGGTTTTCGGCTGGTCGCCCGGTCTGGAGGACGATGAAGGCTCCGGACCCACCGTGTCTCTCTAGTGGCCCACTAGTGCGCCACTAGCCACGGTCAACGCTGCCGAGGCTGCGTCAGTCCGGGTGCTTGTCCCCGGCAGCCGCCTCATTTTCCTTGGTGCGTTTGAGCATGACCCGCGACATGATGATGCCGATCTCGTAAAGGGCAAGCACCGGGATTGCGAGCATGGTCTGCGAAATCATGTCCGGCGGCGTGATGAGCATCGCGACCAGGAAAGCACCGACCACCACATAGCCTCGCCCCTTGGCCAGGGTTTCCGGCGTGGTCACGCCCAGCGCCACCAGTATGATGGTTGCCACCGGCACCTGAAAGGCGAGACCGAAAGCAATGAACAAGGCCAGCACGAAGTCCAGGTAGCGGCTGATGTCGGTCATCACCGCAACACCTTCCGGCGCCATCGAGGTGAAGAACGAAAAGACCACGGGGAAGACCAGGAAAAAGGCGAACGCGCAGCCGGCGTAGAAAAGCAGTATCGAGGCCACGAGCAGCGGGCGTGCCAGGCGTTGCTCGTGCCGGTACAGCCCCGGCGCCACGAAAGCCCAGGCCTGGTAGATGACTGCCGGCATGGCAATCAGCAAGCCGAGAATCAGCACCAGTTTGAACGGCGCGAAAAACGGCGAAGCCACGTCAATGGCGATCATGTTGGAGCCCTCCGGCAAATGCCGGATCAAAGGCTCGGCCATCGTGGAATAAAGCTGGCGCGCAAAGGGCGCCAGGGCAATCACAACAATGCCGACGGCGATCACTGCACGGAGCAGGCGGGTGCGCAGCTCCAGCAGATGATCGATCAGCGTCATTTCACGACTATCCCCCGTCTTTTCGGTCACCTTTAGGCTCCTCATCCAGACGGAAGGGCGTTTCCAGTTCTTTGCGGGTCTTGGCGGCCGCTTCCATGATGTTGCGATTGTGTTCGCTGTCCAGTTCGGCCTGGAATTCCGATTTGATGTTTTGCCAGGCCCCGCGCACGGTGCGCGTCATTTGCCCGGCCGTGCGGGCGATTTCGGGCAGGCGCTTGGGCCCGACCACCAGCAGGGCGATCAAGGCCAGCAGCACCAATTCGCTAAAGCCAATTCCGCTCATTGCTCAGGCTGGCTCAAGCGTCCCTGGCTTTTTCCGCTGCTGGCTTGTCATCCGACTTGGCCGCCTCGTTCGTTGTCTCGGACGAGTCCTCGGCCTTGTCGCCCTGGTCCGACTTGTCGCCATCTGCGTCTTCACTGACGCCTTTGCGGAAGTCGCGAATGGCCCCGCCGAGATCGCCCCCGAGATTGCGAATCTTCTTGGTACCAAAAACCAGCAGGACAATCAAAAGAACCACCAGAATCTGAAACCAGCCAATGTTTCCGAAACCCATTACATGACTCCTTGGGGAGCGATCGAACCCAAACGATGAATAGCTCTAGAGTGTATCAGGCCAACCGACGACGCAGGCTGACGGCGCCGATCAAGAACAATAGCAAGGCGACGAGAACCTGCCCGGACCGGCTCAGCAGCGGGATCTCCTGAACTCCGGTGTGCTCTTTGGCATCCTCGTCCTCGCAGGCGCCGGGCGGCGCGATGGCCAGGGATTCCAGACCGATGATGCTTTCGGCGACCAACTCGGCACTGCCGGTCTGCGGGTCGATACGCAGCACCTGACTGGGCAAATCCTCACCACCGACGGCGCGGCGGTCGGTGACGGCCCACAAACGACCATCGGCATCAAACGAAAGGCCTGCGTTGTTATACGGCGCGGCCGCCGACCCCAGCGGACCGATGAGCTCGGCTGACGGCGTCTCCGGATCGACCCGGTAGAGGTAGGGCGCCGCCGGCTCGCCTGTGGCGGTCAGACCGACACCGATTCCGAACACATCCGAACCGCGCACGGCGATATCAGTTACCGGCGCGCCCAGCGCGCCTTCAGCGCCGATGAGAGTGAGCTTGCCGGTTTCCAGGTCGGCCGCGAAAAGGGATTGCTCGATATCCGAGACCACCAGCAAGTCGCCTGAACAGGTAAAGCTCATGCCGAAATCGAGATTGCGGTTCAGCGGCAGCAGGCCGGTGTTGTACCGATTGGTCGGCCCGCCGACCGGCTGGGCAAAACCAGTCACCGTACTGATACGCACCAGGGTGTTGGACTCATCGTCGACGCCGTACAATTCGTTGTCCGGACTGAAGGCGAGCGCCTCAAGGTCAAGAAAGCTGGTCCAGCCGACATATTCAGCGTCGCCGCTTTGCAGATCGATTCGCCATAGCGCATTGACAAGCTGATCGTCGACTTCAGCGCCACGGGAATTGATGCTGTAGGCAGTCGATTGAGCATAGCCAGCTGAGGCCGCTGTCATGAAGACGGCGGCGAGCGCGCACTGCAAAAAATGCGCTGGTCTCTGCACAGCTATTTTTCCTAAAAAACTCCGACCGAAGAATCATAGCAGCATTTGGTCAGTCTGCCCATCACCGCCGACGCCCAAGGCCTAAGTACAATGCTGGTTTCTCGCGAAAACTCGCACTGTCAACATGAAAAAAGACAAAGATTCACTGGTTACTACCCGGACTGGCGTCGCCGAAGTCACTGCTCACCGGCAAGCCGCTCGGGCCGGTATCCTTCTGGTCAATCTGGGCACGCCGGAGGCACCCACCGCCAAGGCGCTACGACCCTATCTCAAACAGTTTCTCGGCGACCCACGAGTCATCGAGGTACCACGCCCCATCTGGTGGCTGATCCTCAACGGCATCATCCTGCCGTTTCGGTCGCCCAAATCCGCGCGCGCCTACGCCGAAGTCTGGACCGACGACGGCTCACCGCTGCTGGTCAACAATCAGCGTCTGGCCGACAAACTGGCTTCTGAGCTCGGCCGCGATCTGCCGGATATCTCGCTTGAACTGGCCATGAGCTATGGTCAGCCTTCGATTCAAAACGCTCTGGAGCGCTTGCAGGCCGACAACGTGCAGCGCCTGCTCGTCGTGCCCATGTACCCGCAGTACTCGGCCACGACCACGGCCTCGGTGTTCGACCAGGTCACGACGTGGATGCAGGGCCAGCGCTGGTTTCCGGAGCTGCGCTTTGTCAACGACTACTACCGCGAGGAAGCCTGGCAGCGAGCCGTCGCCGACTCGATCCGGCATTTCCAGAGCGAGCACGGTCAGCCCGACAAACTGCTGTTTTCCTTTCATGGCATTCCCAAGCGCAACCTGCTTGCCGGTGACCCCTATTACTGCCAGTGCCAGTACAGCGCGCGCCAGATCGCCGCGCAACTGGAACTTGACGAAAGTCAGTGGCAAGCCTCGTTTCAATCCCGGCTGGGGCGAGCCGAGTGGCTCAAGCCCTACACGGACAAAACCCTGGAGGAGCTGGGCCACAGCGGCATCAAACAGCTGCAGGTCGTTTGCCCCGGCTTTTCCATCGACTGCCTGGAAACGCTGGAAGAAATCGCCATGGAGGGCAAGGAGGAATTCGTCGAAGCCGGCGGCGAGGATCTGAAATACATCCCCTGTCTGAACGATTCCGATGCCCATGTCGAGGTTCTGTCCCAACTGTGCCGGCGTCACGGCCAGGGCTGGCCCGAATTCGAGGGTCGCCGCGCCGAATCGGAAGCCCACGTCCGCGAGCGTTTGCAGCAAGCCGATCAGGCCGCCGTGGCCCTGAATCTGGACTGACTCGATGCAACGGATCGGCCTGCAGCGCCGGCTGGCCGCGATCTTCAGCCTGGCGCTGGCGCCGGTCGCCCTGGCGCAGGGCTTGCAGCTGAAGCGGCGGGCCACACGGCTGCCGGAAGCCGCCGGCCCGCGCCATGGCCAGAGCGAAGGCCCCGGGCAGCCGCTGCGGCTTCTCGCGGTCGGAGAGTCACCGCTAGCCGCAGTTGGGCTTTCCGAGCCGAGCGACACGGTCGCCCGCCATCTGGCCGACCATATCGCACACGCCAGCGGCCGCCCCGTGCGCTGGCGTATCCTCGCCCGCGGGGGCTATACCGCTGAGGCGGTGCGCCGGCAGCTGGTCAGCCAACTGGACGACTGGCCCGCCGATTTGATCCTGATCGGCCTGGGGGTCAATGACAGCCTTCGCCTGCGCTCAGTCTCGCGCTGGCAGCATGATTTGCGCATGCTGATCAGTGATCTGCATGAGCGCACCGGGCCGGCTCCCGTACTGCTGGCCGGCGTGCCGGACATGTATCACTTTCCGCTGCTGCCGTTCGCGCTTCGGCTGCTGCTGGGCAGCCGGTCCCGCCTGCTGGATTTCGCCGCCGGCCAGCTAGCCGCTCAGCAATCCGACACTCGCTATGTCTCGATGCAGCTCGACGCCCGCTCCCACGAACTGTTCTGCGAGGACGGATTTCACCCCAACGCGCAGGGTCACGCCCTGTGGGCCGAGCAGCTGGCGCCGGCGGCGCTGGAGCTGCTTGGGAACCTCGAACCCCGGCCAAATCCTATGGGCGATCGCGGCGATTTCGCACAGCCTTGAATCGATCGGGCAGTTATCCTTGCATCTGGTCAAGCAAGCGCCCGCTCAACCTCAAGCATGTCCCAAGTGGCCCGGACGCCCTCAACCCGGCAGAACCCCGAGCAACTGCTGCGGCAGATCTTCGGCTACGAAGCCTTCCGCGGTCGCCAGCGCGAGATCATCGAAACCCTGACCGGGGGCGAAAACGCGCTGGTGCTCATGCCAACCGGCGGCGGCAAGTCGCTTTGCTATCAGATTCCGGCTCTGTTGCGGCCGGGCACCGGTGTGGTCATCTCGCCGCTGATCGCGCTGATGCGCGACCAGGTCGAAGCACTCAAGGCCAACGGAGTGGCCGCCGGGGTACTCAACTCCAGCCTCGAAGTCCACGAACGCCGTCAGGTCGAGCAGGACCTTCTGGCCGGACGGCTCGATCTGCTCTATGTCGCGCCGGAAGGCCTGTTGCGCGAACCCGTGCTGGAGTTGCTCGGACGTTGTCAACTGGCTCTTTTCGCCATCGACGAGGCGCATTGCGTCTCCCAGTGGGGCCACGATTTCCGGCCGGAATATCTCCAGCTCGGCGCCTTGAGCGAGCGCTTTCCAGGCGTGCCGCGCATCGCGCTTACGGCCACCGCGGATGAGCGCACGCGGTCCGAAATCAGCCGCCACCTGCTGGCCGACGGCGGCCAGACTTTCATCGACAGCTTCGACCGACCGAATATTCGCTACCGCGTGGGTCTGAAGCAGAACGCGCGCACGCAGCTGCTGCAATTCATCGACCGTGAGCACCGCGGCCACTCCGGCATCGTCTACTGCTTTTCGCGCAAGCGCGCCGAGGAAACCGCCGCCTTCCTTTATCAGCACGGATTCAGCGCCCTGCCCTATCACGCCGGCCTGAGCGCCGAAGAGCGCGAGCGCCACCAGGACCGTTTCATCAGCGAAGACGGCGTCATCGTCTGCGCCACCATTGCCTTCGGCATGGGCATCGACAAGCCCGACGTGCGCTTCGTCGCCCATCTCGACCTGCCGCGCTCGATCGAGGCCTACTACCAGGAAACCGGCCGCGCCGGCCGCGACGGTCTGCCGGCCGACGCGTGGATGGTTTACAGCCTGGCCGACATCGTGCAGATCCGCCAGATGCAGGCCAACTCCAGCGCGCCCGAAGCCCAGCAGCGCCTGGAGCGCGAGCGTCTCGAAGCCCTGCTGGCCTTCTGCGAGCACGCCGGCTGCCGACGCCCGCCGCTTTTGAGTTATTTCGATGAACAGCATCCGGGTGCCTGCGGCCACTGCGACAACTGCCTGAATCCGCCGGAGACCTGGGACGCCACAGAAGCCGCGCGCAAGGCGCTTTCGTGCGTTTACCGCACCGGCCAGCGTTTCGGCGCCGGCCACGTGATCGACGTGCTGCTGGGCAAAGCCACCGAGCGCGTGACTTCTCTGGGCCATCAACATCTGAGCACCTTCGGCATCGGCGCGGATACCGATCGCAAGACCTGGCAGTCGGTGATTCGGCAGCTGCTGGCGCTCGGTCACCTGCAGCCGGACCCGGAAGGGCACGGCGGACTGCAGCTGACCGAGCACTGCCGCCCCTTGCTCAAAGGCCTGGTACAGGTCCAGCTACGCCGCGACAAGACGCCACTCAAGCGCCAGCGTGCTGCGGGCAGTCGGGTCGAGGTCGACACCAGCTCGCCGGGCTGGCAGGCCCTGCGCCAGTGGCGGCTGCAGACCGCCGGCGAGCAGGACGTACCGCCTTACGTGATCTTCCACGACGCCACCCTGGCAGCCATTCTCGAAGCCCGGCCGCGCACCCTGGCCGAGCTGGCCGCCGTCAGCGGCGTCGGCCAGCACAAGCTCGACAAGTACGGTCAGGACGTTCTCGATGTACTCGCTGAGCTTTGACCCGCTCAGCGACATGGCGCCGATGATGGATCAGCCCAGCACAGGCGCGCCCAGAACGTTCCAGTAGGCCAGCAGGAAAACAAACAACCCGGAAGTCAGCGCCAGTGCCGTGGCGATCAGCCGCCGACCCAGGCCCCACTGGCCGGAGCGCCAAACCGGCACAAGGCTGATCAGCAACAATGCCGTCAGCGCGCTGCCCAGCCAGCTGGTCGCGACCCACCATTGCCCCAACTCCGACGGAAAGTGCGCGAACAGGGTCGAGGTGGGCGACGGTGTCTGCATCATGTCCTGATCGAGCAGCCACACCGTCGCCGCCCAGGCCAGCAAAAGTCCGAAACTGCTGTATCGCGCAATGAAGCCCGAGACCAACTCGCGGCGCGCCGAGCGGCGAGTCAACGCCAGAGCGAAGAGCCAGACGGCAAACAGGCCGGCCAGGACCAGCAGCACCTGGTGGGCGAACGCCACCGTCTGCCAGCGCGCCAGGCGATCGAAATTGTTGTGGCCGTAGGCACCGTGGAGCACGCTCACGCGTCCATTTTCATCGCGCGAAAAGGCGATGGATTCACTGAAGTCCGGATCGAAGAACTGATCACTGCCCAGCGGCACGAAACGCCGGGTCTGCGCGCCGTTAACCAGCGTCAGATAGCCCTGATCATTGGCGCCGACCTGCAGATCGCCGCTACGAAAAGCCATCAACTTGTCGACCGTGCGGTGGCCGCGGCGCTGACCGCGATAGGGACCGGTGAATTCGCTCAGATCAGCGTCAGCCTCCGGCTCGGGCCCCTCGCGCTCGGCGGCAAAAAACTGCCGCACGATGCGCTGCGGCAACTGCGCGCTCAATCGGTTGCCCGCCGGTGCATTGGTCGAGACGAACACGCCCAGGTCCAGTTCAGGCACCAGCACCAGATTGGACAGAAACCCGAAGATCGAGCCGCCGTGCTCCACGGTGGGAAAACCCCAGACTTCGTTGGTCCAGTAGCCCAGGGCGTTGGCGGCTACTCCCGGATGATTGGCAATGCTGCCCGTGTGCAGCAGCTCCAGCCCGCCCGGCGACAGCACGCCGCCGCCATCATCGAGCTGGGAGAGCATGAAGCGACTCATGTCCTCACCGGTGCTGAGCAGGCCGCCGGCCGGCATCATGCCACCGTGCATCCAGGCCCAGTCCGGCGGCGCAAAGTGGCCTGCCGACCAGACATGCGAGCGCGCCAGGGCTTCATAGACTTCTTCCGGCAAACGATCGTCTCGCGCCTCCCCGGGCCAGTCGCGCAACACGCTCCGCTCCATACCCAGCGGCTGCAATACACGGCTTTCGACGTAATCGGCATAAGGCATGCCCGAAACCTCTTCGACGATCAGGCCGATCACCGAGGTACCGTAGTTGGAATACACCACAGCCTCGCCAGGCCGGCGCACCTGGGCCGGCTGGAATCGGGCGACATAGTCACGCAGGGCGTGGTCGGATTCCTCGTCCACGGCCCAGAAATGACCCAGGTAGGCGTCTTCGAAACCGGCCGTGTGGGTCAGCAGATCACGCACGCGCACCGTGCCCTGCGGCAGATCGAAATCGATGTCGGGCAGATAGCCGGTGAAGTCCTGGTACAGATCGACGCGGCCGTCTTCGACCAGTTGTAGCAGCGCGATGGCGTTGAATATCTTGGTGATGGAGGCAACCCGAAAACGCGTCTGCGCCGGATCCACCGGCACACGCTCGGGCTCATGCGCATAGCCGTATCCGGTCAGAAGCACCGTCTCGCCCTGGTGGACGATCGCCACGACCACGCCCGGGATGCGGTGATCAGCCATGGCCGTGGTCACTACTCCGTCGACGAAGGCCTGCAACACAGCCGGATCAAGTCCGATGTCGGGAGCGTCAGCAGGCTCAACCGCCTGCGGCATCCCGTCGGATTCGACCGGCTCATCAAGCGTTGCCGTATCAGCGCCGGTCCCGGACACCTGTTCGGCGTGGGCACCCTGAACTGCGCTCAGCCAGACGACCAGAGACAAGATCAAAAATCGAGGCAAGTTCAGTTGAGACATGCGGGTCTGTCAAGCGATGATTTGGCGCTGGGCTTTCAGCCGATCACGTTGTAACCGTTATCAACGTAAATGACCTGACCGGAGACCTGAGCGGCTCGATCCGAGACCAGGAAAGCCGCCGTCTGGCCGATCTGTTCGGCCGTCAGTTGCTGATGCAGCGGCGCTTTGCTGACAGCCTGATGCATCAGATCGTCGAAATCTTTCAAACCCGAGGCCGCTCGCGTCTTGACCGGCCCGGGCGACAGGGCATTGACGCGAATCCCCGACCCGCCCAGTTCAACGGCCTGGTAGCGCACCACTGACTCCAGCGCGGCCTTGACCGGGCCCATGATGTTGTAGTTGGTCACCACCCGCTGGGCGCCGTAGTAGCTCATCGCCAGCACCGAGCCGCCTTCTTTCATCAGCGGCTCGGCCGCGTGCACCAGCCGAATCAGCGAGTGGCAGGAGATGTCCATGGCCAGCAGGAAGCCTTCGAGTGAGGCGTCGGTGACCCGGCCGTGCAGATCGTCCTTGGGCGCGAAGGCGATCGAGTGGACAAGGAAATCCAGCCGCCCCCAAGTCTCTGCAATGGCGTCGAACACGGCCTGTTGCTGGCGCTCGTCGCGCACGTCCAAAGGCAGGATGATGGGTGAGCCCACTGCTTCGGCCAGCGGGCGCACGTGCGGCTCAGCCTTCTCGTTCTGATAGGTAATCGCCAGTTCAGCGCCTTGGTCGTGAAACACCTTCGCGCAGCCCCAGGCGATCGACTGGTCGTTGGCGATGCCTATGACCAGTCCCTTTTTCCCTTGCAAATCCATCCAAGTCCTCTCGCTCGGTTTTCAAAATGAGTTCAGTACGTTGATGGTGTGCTGGGCGATCATGCGCTCCTCGTCGGCGGCAATCACGCGCACGTCAAAATCGGGCAGAAAATCCAGTTTTTCGACGATTCGATGGCGCACCGGTTCAACGTTCTCGCCGATGCCGCCGGTAAAGACCAGCACGTCCAGGCCGCCCAGGGAGACGACCATCTCGCCGATTTTCTGGGCCGTTCGCAGAACGAAATAA
>CAZUTZ010000056.1:0-11807 GCA_964623655.1 uncultured Wenzhouxiangella sp. | reverse complement strand
AGGAGGTTTTGCGCTTGCGCCCGCAACGGCGCGAAGCCCTGTGCGCCGGCGGTTTGGTACACCCAGTCCAGCCGCTCTCGGGCCAGGACGGGCTCGCTGATGCGGCTGCGCAGCAGCGCCAGCTTGAGCGCCTGCTCGGCGTCCGGTACCTGCTCCAGCAGATCCTCGGCCCGGCTGATCTGCGTGCCGGCCTCGGCGTCTCGACCCTGCTCGACCAAGGCTGCTGCGAGCAGCATCAGGGCATCAATCTGACGACTGGTATGACGGATTTCGCCAAAGCCGATGATGAGCTCACGGCCCGCCTGCTCGGCGCGGACCAGCCGGCCTGCAGCCAGATCGACGCGGGCCAGATTCAGCCGTGAGACCAGCAGGTGATTTTCTGCGCCGACGGCCGCCATCAACTCGAATGCCTGGGCAAACTCGCGGTTAGCGGTTTCGAGGTCGTCCCGCAACAATGCCCGTTCGCCCAGTACGGCTTGGTCAACCGATATTTCGGCCAGATCCTCGACCGCCAGCGTCTCGATGCGGCTCATGACGGCGTCGACTTCGTCGTAGCGCCCCATGCTGACCATGATCGCCGCCAGGGTGGTCAGGGCGCGTGTTTGCATCAGGCTGGCGCCCTGGCTTCCGAATGCCCCGGCGGCCTGCGCGATGCGGCGCTCGGCCTCGGCCAGATCGCCGCGTCGACGCTGCATCACACCCAGGTTATAGGACACTCGGGCGATGTCGTTGTCGGCACCGAGTTGCTCGAACATGGTCAGCGATTGCTCGGCCAGTTGGACGGAACGCGACCAGTCCCGGCGTTCGCCGGCGATGGCGGACAGGTTGCCCAGGGCCATGGCCTGACCACGCAAGTCGCCGGCGTCGACGAAGGCTTCCAGGGCGCGCTCAAAAATCGGTTCGCTATCGCTCAGGCGTCCACTTCGGGCCAGCAGGGTGGCGTGATTGACCAGCGCCGCTCCCTCGCCCTGACGATCGCCGCTCGCGCGAAAATGCCTGGCGCCCTGCTCAAAGCGCTCAATGGCCGCATCGCCCTGATTGGCGCGCATCAGCGCAATGCCGAGCTGGACCTGGCCGCGCGCCAGACGTCGTGCGTCACCCAACGCCTGCAATCGTTCGACGGCCAGCTCCAGCGCGGCCAGGGCGGACTCAATGCGGCCGGCGCGATCATGCGCAGCGCCGCTGACCAGCAAAGCCTCGGCCTGGCCGGCCGGATGCGGGATACGGTCAAAACGGGCTTTGGCTTTTTCGGCCAGGGCCACGGCTTCGGCCAGCGCGCCCTGCTGAAAATCGATGCGAGCCTTGGCCAGTTCGGCAAACGCCAGTTCGGTCTCGCTGGCTTGTTCGGTCGGTTCGCCCGATTCGGTCACCAGTTCAGCCAGCAGCACGCGGGCGGCTTCCAGTTGACCAAGCTCCATCGAAGCTTCTGCTGCAGCCTGCAAGGCTGCCGGCACGATCTCGCCCGGTCCATTTTCTCGCGCCAGCCGCAGGGCTCGCTGGGCTGCCTCAAGTCGTGCTTCGGGCCGGGACTGGGCCTGGGCGAGCTCGGCCTGCAACAGGCCAATCCGCGGATCAAGCGGGAACTGGCGCTGCAGGAGCTCCAGGCTGTTTTCGGCAGCGCGCAGGCGACCGGCCTGGATGAGTGCCGCAACGAGGCGCCGGTTGGTTTCGGCCTCAGGATAGAACTGGCTCAGGGCCAACAGGTTGTCGGCCGCACGGTCGGCATCAAAATCCAGCAGCGCGGCGGTGGCCTCCAGCTCCAGGCGATCGCGGCGCGGCCAGAGCTGAGTGGCGTCCAGCGCGCTTTCGCTGGCCCGCCGCGCGCCAGACCAGTCCCCGCGCACCATCAAAGCCAGCGCCTCCAGATGATCTAGGCGTGGATTGTCGGGCTCTTGCCGCCGGGCCTGCTCAATCTCGAGAAGCGCCTGATCCGGGCGCTGCAGGCTGATCGCTTCCAGCGCGGCGAAGTAGCTTTGCTGTGTGCTCGGCAGCCGTGGCAGGCGTGCACGGATCGCCGTGCGGTCGGCATCGGGCGGCGGCGCGAACCCCAGGCGGTCGCGAATCAATCCAGCCATATCGATTGCCAGCCCGGCAACATCCCAGCTACCCAGGCTCGACTCCAGGCTGTCCAGAATTTCGCCCGACCCCGGACGGCGCAGGCTGGTCAGCCAGCGCGAGCCATCCACGCCGGCGGCCACAAACCGGCCTTCGATCATGAAATCCACTTCGCTCAGAACTGACTCGTCGGCGCGCGCAGCCGGATCAACGACCAGCACGCGAAAGCCGCCCAGCTCGACCAGCGCATGGCCCAGATAAACTTCCAGCGCCGGGCCCAGCCAGTCCAGGGCGGGGTCTGCGCTGGCGTTGACCATTTGCGCGATGGCCAATGTGGGCGGTTGCGAGAGTCCGTCGAATGCGTCCGGGCGACGCTCGGGCAGGAGGAAAGTGGCCAACAGCGCGCCGAAGGCCAGCAGACCGAAAAGCCACGCTCGGCGGTTTTGCAGCATCGGGGCAGGTACGGACGAAAGCCCGTCCGGCTTTGGCTCTGACCTGGGCGCGGGGCGGGTAGCCGGGGATGAATCCTGTTCAACAGCGGCGATGAACTGATAGCCCAGCCGCCGGCGCGTGGCAATCAAGCGGGGCCGGGTACTGGAATCGCCCAGCGCCTGACGCAGTTCCTTGATGGTTTGGGCCACCGAGCTGACCGACGTAGCCTGGTGCCCCCACACCGCATCAAGCAATTCATCGCGGCTGACGACAGCCGGCGCTTGCTCAATCAGATGACACAAAACGGCGAAAGTCTGCGGGCGCAGATTGACCGGCCCGTCCGGACCGATGACCACCTTTTGCTCGCTATCGAGCTCGAAGCTTAGAAAACGTTTCTTCACCACTTTCCTGGAGCTTGGCCCCGATTGCCCCCCCCCCGGTTCGCAAGTGGAATCAGTCCGGCGTTTTTGAAAGCCCAGTATAAGCGCGTCTTCGAGCTTCGGTCGCTGTCCCGATAACCGTGGATTTTCAAGCTAATTTCACTTTGCGATCAAGTCCCGGTGCGCCATTTACATCAAAGTCCGGACCTGGTTTCCCGCTACTGAGTCAATCGCAATGAGAAAGGGTGTTTGGGGCTTGCTGCTGCTGACGTGGTCCGTCGTCTCGTTTGCTGCTGAAACCATTTTGCTGGCCGACTTCAACAACAAGCCGCTGAACGAGCCGATTGCCACCGGCGGCGCCGCTGAGGGCGAGCCGGTCGGTGTTTCCAATCTGATTGAGGCGACAGTCAGAGCGGCTCCCGGCGGGGGGCGAGAGCTTGAGTTGATCAAGGAACCCAGTTTTGGGACGGCGTCGATTCGATTTCACTTTTTGAACCAGGAGGAGGTCACGGAGGGTCAGGTGCATGTGGCCATGTCGCTGCGGATCGGTACGGTCGAAGACTTCGCCAGTGTCGGCCTGCTGCTGCGCGAACGGTTCGGTTCGGCGCAGTCTTTTTTGAATTTCGACTTGTTCAGTAACGGCGACTCGCAAATCCGCCGCCCTGGATTTCCGGCGCTGCGCTTCAACACTACGGTTACCTTGTCGGCGCTCAATCGCATCGAAATCCTGTATGACCTCGATGACCGGTTGTTTTCGGTATGCCTGAACGGCGACGTGCTGGCAGCAGACCTGGAACCCGGCATCGAGACCACCCGCGGCATCGGCTCTGTGCTGCTCAGCCTGCCTGCCGCGACCGACACGCGGGTCTGGCTCGATGAGCTGGAGGTACGCAAGGGCGAATTCGGCACTGGCGGCGACCGCTTGTTTGATGATCGATTCGAACAGCACGAACCAGAAGGTTCTTGCCTGTTTTGAGCGCCCGAGCCGACCTAATGCTGCCTTTTGAGCCGAAACAGCGCCGAGATGTCCTTGCCGGTGTCGCCCTGGTCGAGCAAGGCGCTGTAGTCCTCGATCGCCTGGCTGACCACGCTGGACTTGAAATCGACTTCGTCGCACAGGCGGCGGCAGATTTTCAAATCCTTGAGCAGCAGCGCGGGCGAGAAACCGACCTCGAATTCGTCGGCCAGCATGGTCCGCCCGCGTTTGTCCAGAAACCAGTTGCCGGCCGCCCCGCCCGAAAGCAGTTCCAGCATGTGTTCCCGGGGCAGGTCCAGCCTGTCCATCAGCGCCAGGGCTTCGCAGACCGCCTCGGCAATGCCCGAGACCATCAGCTGGTTGACCGCCTTGGCGGCCTGACCGCTGCCGGCGTGTCCCAGATGGTGGACGACATGGGCATAGGCGTCGAAAAACGCTCGCACGAATTGGAAATGATCCCAGTCGCCGCCGGCCATGATCGCCAGCCGACCCTTGACGGCACCCTCGACACCGCCGGTGACCGGCGCGTCGACAAAGCCAACATCCTTTTCGGCCAGCCGTTCAGCCAGTTGGCGGGCGGTCAAGGGGCTGACGGTTGAGTGGTCGACGACGGTCGAGCCGGGCGCCAGGGCCGGGAGCATGGCCTCGACCACTTCGTTCAAATCACGATCGGCGGAAACACAGAGCATGACGACCTGGCATTGCTCGGCCAGCAAAGTCGGAGACGTCGCCGCCACCACGCCGTCGTGTTGTTCGGCGAAGGCGGCCGATTTGCTCAAGGTTCGATTCCACACGGCGGTCAGATGACCCGCACGATGAAAATGCCCGGCCATTGGCCAGCCCATCGCGCCCAGGCCGATCCAGCCTATGCTTGCTTCTGCCATCACTTGACCTCCAGATAGGTGTAGGCCGACAGGCCTTCGGCCAGCAGGCGCTCCAGCGCCTCCGCCTCGGCCTTGCCCAGTTCGGCTTCTGAAACCTTGGCCCGGCATGCCGTCATCAGCGCGCGCGGGTCATAGCCGACCAGGCTCAGCACCATGTCGGCCGAATCACCCGAGCGTCCGTTGACCAGGCGCATGCCCTCGCCGTCGGAATAGACGTCCACGCTGTCGGTATCCCCGAACAGGTTGTGGATATCGCCCAGCGTTTCCTGGTAAGCGCCGCCCATGAACAGGCCCAGCAGATACTTCTCGCCCGGCTCGATGGCGTGCACGGGCAGGGTCGGTTCGAGCAGGCCGCGGTCGACGTAGCGGTCAATCCGGCCGTCGGAGTCGCAGGTCAGGTCTTCCAGCACCGCGCGCTCGGTGGGTGTTTCGTCCAGCCGGGCCAGCGGCACGATCGGGAAAACCTGATCGATGGCCCAGATATCGGGCAGCGACTGGAAGATGGATAAATTGATGAAGTACTTGTGCGAGAGCAAAAAGCGAATCCGGTCGCGCAGCTCGCGATGGCGGCGATGTTCCGGGTCCAGGCGTTCGACGATGCGCTCCAGGATCGCGTTGTACATGGGCTCGATACGGGCCCGGTCGGCCAGCGTCAGATCGCCGTAAAGAAACAGGTTGCGCCCTTCTTCGAGCAGGTGGTCGGCTTCGAGGAAAGACTCCTCCGGCTCGACGATGTCGATTTCTTTGAGCACCTGGAACAGGCCGCGAATGACGGCGTGATCGTCCTCTCCCGGCGTGCCCTCATCGCGCGGGAGTCGTTCGGTCTCGGTCACGTTGGTGATCAGCACGGCATGGTGGGCGGCCAGCGCGCGCCCGGATTCCGACAGCAACTGCGGCGCTTTCAGTCCGCGCTCCTGGCACAAATGGCCGATGCCGGCCACGATGGCGTAGGCGTACTGCGACAGCGAATAGTTCATCGAGCAAAAGCTGCGGGTCCCGCCGCCCTCGTAGTCCACGCCCAGACCGCCGCCGATATCCAGGTAGCGCACATCGACGCCCAGCGCGCTCATCTCGGCCAGGTAGCGTCCGGCCTCGCGCACCCCGTGCTGGATGTCGCGCAGGTTGGAAATCTGCGAGCCCATGTGGAAATGCAGCAGGCCCAGCCAGTCCAGGCAGCCGGCCGCGCGCATGGACTCGACCAGGTCAAGAATCTGGCTGGCGGCCAGCCCGAATTTGGCCCGCTCACCGCCGGTGTTTTGCCAGTTGCCGGTCCCAAGCGATGACAGGCGCAAGCGCACGCCGACCGTGGGTGTTACATCCAGAGCCCGGGCCTCGCGCTGGATCAGGCCCCATTCGGCCGGCTTTTCGATCACGATCATCGGCTTGAGTCCGAGCTTGATGCTGCTCAAGGCCAGACGTATGTAGCCGGCATCCTTGTAGCCGTTGCAGATGATGGTCGTGCCGGGCCGGCTGACGGCAAGCGCGGTGATCAGCTCGGGCTTGCTGCCGACTTCCAGACCGATCCCTTCAATGGCCGCCAGCGTGCGCACGACGGTGGCGTGCTGGTTGACCTTGATCGGAAAGACCGGCGTGTAGCCCGCCTCGTATTTCTCGTATTCCAGCGCCTCGGCAAAGGCGGCCGAAAGCTGGCGCACACGCTGCTCCAGAATCTCCGGGAAACGCACCAGCATCGGCAGCCTCAATCCTTGCTTGCCCGCCTGTCGGACCACGTCGACCAGGGCCAGCGCCGGTCCGTCGGGTCCGCACGGCCTGGCCGTCAGGCGACCCGATTCGTCAATGTCGAAAAAGCCTTCCGACCAGCGCGCCATGGCGTAGCGGCGGCGGGCGTCCGCGATGATGGAAGCAGTCATGGAGGCGAGCGATCCAGTCAAGGGGGGCTGCAAATTGTAACCAAGGCAGCGCAGGCCTTTGGGGTCGGGCGGCAATCAGCCGGCAGCGTCAAAGTTCATTAAGACAGACCGGCAAAGGTGGCTCATCGGCAGTTCTCAGCCTGTCACTCACGTGACTCAAGCAGTGCTGGTTTCCACTTCTGCCGCGATCCGTGCCCCAGACTCCAGCTCCGCCACGGCCAGTTCATAGCTGATTTGCAGGTTCAGCCAGAAGCGCGGGCTGTTGCCAAAAAAATGGCCGAGCCGGAGTGCCGTGTCCGGAGAAATGCCGCGTTTTCCATTCAAGATATCCGTCAAGCGACCCGATGGCACTCTGAGCGCCAAAGCCAGCCGATTGGCTGACAATTCACGTGCCGAAAGCTCGCGTTTCAGAATTCGTCCTGGGTGAACTGGAATCATAAACTCCTCGCTTTTCAGTGGTAATCCACAATTTCAACATCCCAGGCATCGCCGTCTTCAAAACGAAAGCACAAGCGCCAGGGTCCGTTCACCGTCATAGCCCACTGCCCTTTGCGATTGCCTTTGAGTTTATGCAGACCCGTGGATTTCAACGGACTCATATCATTCAACGATGTCGCTGCATCAAGAATTGCCAATAGCTCTATGGCGGCTTCCTCATCCAGCCCGGAGAATTTGGATTTCCCTTCTTGGGCAAAGCGCCGTGTAGTGCTGTTTGCCCAAGACCTGATCATATGGAAAGAGTACTACGTTTAGCGTAGTAGCACAACTGACTCAGCGCCGGATCAAGACCCAGCTATTGCAAAGCCGCCGCGTCGGACATCGGCTGCCGCGTCGTCGGGGCCCACCGCGTGCACGCCGCCGAAAAACAGGTTGCGCTGCGGCCAGGCCCGCGCCTGACGGTAATTGGTCATCAGCCAGTCCTGGGCTTCCGGCGGCCAGCGTTCGGCCAGTTCCACGCCCAGATGGCCGCGTTCCAGGTGCAGACGCGGCGCGTGCACGGCTTCGGCCAGCGGCATGTTGAAGTCAATCAGGTTGCAAATGACCTGCGCCAGGGCGGTGCGAATGCGGTTGGAGCCGCCGCTGCCGAGCAGGTAGCGCTGTTTGCCGCGACGAATGATGGTCGGCGCCATCATCGAGGCCAGCCGGCGGTTGGTGGGCCACTGATGGAAGCCCGACCGGTTGATGTCTTCCTCGCCCAGCATGTTGTTCATCAGAATGCCGCTGTCGGGGATGACGTAGCCCGATGCCTCGCCGTTGGACAAGGTCATCGCTACAGCCAGGCCGCGGCCATCGTCGACGCTGATATGGGTAGTGCCCCGACGGCTGATTCGGTTGGCCTGGCCGCTCAGGCCGGCATAGGCGGCGCGCAGTGCAGCTTCGCTCGACAGCAGCTGAGGGTCTTCCAGGCGCGCACGCAAATCTTCGGATTCCGACATGGCCGAGCACAGGGCGGCCAGGTGACTGGCTGAACCAAAAGTGGTTTCGGGCGGCATATGGGCTTCGAGCAGGCTGGAGGCCAGCGCCAGCATCAGCCCGCCAAAGGCCGGCGGCGGCGTCGACCAGAGCACGGCTTCGCGGTAGGTCCAGCGCAGCGGTCGGCGCCAGCGCACTCGATAGTTTTCCAGGTCTTCCAGTCTCAGATGGCCGCCGTTTTCCACAGAATCACGGGCCAGTCGCCGGGCGGCCTCGCCGCGGTAGAACAGGTCAGGCCCCTCGCGCGCCAGACCCTCCAGAAAATCGGCCAGATCGGGATTGTCCAGATGCGCGCCGGCCCGCGGCAGCGGAGCTTTTCGGTCAGGCAACCCGAACACGCGCGCGCCCTGATCGGAGGCGCGCACGATGGGCTCGAGGATTTCCAGGGTGTAGGCCTGGACTGCATTCAGGGGCAGGCCGTGGCGCGCCAGCCGCACCGCCGGCGCGATCAGCTCTGACAGCGGCAGGCTGCCGTGGCGCTGATTCAAGGCGTGCAGACCGGCAACGACTCCGGGCGTGGCCATGGAGGCCATGCCGACATGGAACTCCTGAGTGTCGTGGCCAAAATTGCCGATGATGGGATAGAAGTCGACCTCTCCGGAGCGTCGCCGTCGCGGGGTGTGAGCGAAAAAGTCCAGTGCCAGCGGCGCACGGCCGTCGTCCTGAACCAGGGCGTGGCCCCCGCCGCCCAGCGAACACAGCAGCGGCTCGCCGACGCAGGCCGCAAAAGTCGCGGCAATCGCCGCATCGGCCGCATTCCCACCGGCCTCAAGGACGGCTTGCGCGGCCGCGGTAGTCTGGTCATGACCGCTGGCGATGCGCCAGCGGCCTTTTGGCGAAGCCTTGGTCATGGCTGAGAAGTCTAGCGTTCTCGAAGCGGCAGCGGGCGCGTCAATCCGGCTTGATCAGTTGCCGTTGGCGCGGCCCAGTATGCAGGGCTGGCGGACGTTCCAGCCCTGGGCCAGCCAGTCGTCAGAGGGCGGGGTGAGTAAATAACGGGTCACCCAGAACACGGCTTCACCGTCGTTGAGCAGCTCCGGCCACTGGTCGGGTGAGGTGTCGCTGGAAATATTGCGAACGGTGTAGACGTCCAGATCCAGTTCAGGCACAAACAGGTTCATGGCCTGCAGACAAGCATCGGTGCCGCTGGTGGTGATGTCGATGCAGCCCGGATTGCCTACCTTGCAGGCAGATACATTGATCGTATCGCGGCTGATCAGCGCGGCAGCCTGGGCCTGCACCATCGCGCGCTCGGCCTCTGTGCTGAAATCAATGAATCTCGGCAACGCCAGGGCGGCCAGCAGGCCCAGCAGAAGGATGACCACCACCAGCTCGACCAGCGTGAAGCCCCCGGGCGCCGTCCGGTTGGCCAGACGGGCCGAGCCGACAGAATTGAAGCAGGCTGCAGAGAAAACCGCAATTCCCCTTGATTTCAGCAAAGTCTTGCAGGTACTATACGCGGCTATCTTAGAAACCCGCAAGCAGGTCGCATCATGAAAGCCGATATTCACCCGAACTACCGCGAAGTGGTCTTTCAGGACCTGTCCAGCGATCTGGTCTTCAAGACCCGCTCGACCATTCAGACCAAGGAAACCATCGAGTGGGAAGACGGTAAGGAATATCCGCTGGTCAAGGTGGAAGTCTCCAGCAAGTCCCACCCGTTCTACACCGGCAAGCACAAGATCATGGACACCGGCGGCCGCGTCGACAAGTTCAAGAAGCGCTACGGAAAGTAAGGTCCGGTTGTTTTTGTGGCGCCACCCCCTTGCGCCATAAGATAGGCGCGATTCCCGCGTCAATTGTGCGGAACATGCGCCTGGTCCGAAAATTTGTGCCCATATGCTGACTGAGTCGCCGCTCTTGGCGGCTCGTCACCACCACTCGTCTCCGAAATACGACCACTGGTCGGCCAAGGCTGGCAAATGCTGAGCCACGGCGTATCATTGACGACGCCTTAACAAAAAAGCGCCGCCGTGAAGTTGCGAGTATTCGGATTCAGCATGATCGAACTCATGATTGCCATCGCCGTCCTGGCGATCCTGGCTGGTCTGGCGCTGCCGAGCTTTCGCGCCGCTGTTCAGAATAATCGCATTTCCTCCCAGGCCAATGAGTTGCTTACGGCATTCCATCTGGCCCGCAGCGAAGCGCTTAAGAGAAACAGCCCGGTCGTGGTTTGCGCCAGCAGCGACGGCGACACTTGCACCGGCGGATGGACCGACGGCTGGATCGTTGCGGAAGTCGACGCGGTGCCGGGATCGTCGTCACAGACGATCGAAAATGTCATTCGGACCTGGTCAGCGCCCGTGGGCGGGACGACCTTTACGGTCGATCCGAATGCCACTCTTTTCAGATTCCTGCCACGCGGTGAAATTGATTCTGGCCTTATGACCGCCCAGACGACGATTAATATTCTGACCCCAGGCTGCACGGGTGATCGCGCTCGCGATATTCGTATCAACAGAATTGGCCGGGTGACGGTGGAGGATGCCGCATGTCCCTGATTGGCAAGTGCAACCTTCAACGTGCAAATTCAATCTCGCGCAGTCGCGGCATCACGCTCATTGAGGTCATGATCGCCGTTCTGGTTCTGGCGGTGGGTTTGCTGGGTCTTGGCGCACTGCAAAGCTTCGCTCTACAGTCCAGTCAGATGGCCTCGCAGCGAACGTTGGCCACCACCCTGGCTACACGCGTCGCCGACGAATATCGCTCCTACCGCAGCCTCGATGCGCCGCCGCAGAGGATCCAGGCTGACTGGGCAGCAGAGGTCGCCAGGGTTCTACCAAACGGTGCGCTCACCCATTCCCGCAGTGGCGATGAAATCACCATCACCGTGACCTGGCGCGATGACCGCGACGAAGACTCACCATCAGACGGCGATAAGATCGAGTTTGAAACCCGAATATGACGATGATCCCTTTACCCTCCCGATCGGGTTGTTCCTTCTCGGGCTACCACCGCAGCCATCAGGGTTTGACGCTGGTGGAATTGCTGATTGGGTTAGCCATCGGGCTGTTGGTCATTGCCGCTGTCATCCAGCTGTTTGTTGGCAGCCGAGCCACGTTCAACGCCTCTGAGGCGCTTGCCCGGGCGCAGGAAAGCGGGCGCTTTGCCGTCTCGACGATCAGCCCCTCCATCCGCTCATCAAGGATCTCCGGCCAGTGTGGGGGCAATGCGCGGTTCACAAACCACCTTGACCTCTCCAACAACGCGGCCGAAACCCTTCTGTCTCCGATTCACGCCGTTCGCGGCTGGGAATACAGCAACACCGCGATTGGTCAGACGGTCACGCTGGACAATCTGGAGCCCGGCAGCAGTGCTGCCAGCCAGTGGCAGGCCGACGGCGACATCGGCGCTTTGCCAGATGTGATTGCTGATCTGGCCCTGCCGTTTTCCGACGTGTTGCTGGTGCGCGAAGTGCGTCCGGTCAGCAACATCACCGCCGATCCTGGCAATCTGCAGGATGAAGATCGTCTCGTTGTGTCCTATGACACAGGAGCTGAAGAGATCGACGATTGCGAAATCATTATGGTGACCAACTGCAACCAGGCCGATCTGTTCCAGGTCTCAAGCGTCAGCTCGACCGAATTGTTTCGGCAAACCCCCGGACCCTGCTCCCCCGGCAACTTGGCTGGCACCATTGCCGGCCCCGGCGCGCCGGAAGTGTTCTGGAGCAGGAACTACGGCATCGCTGCGCAATTTCACCGCTTCAGTGCACGAGTTTTTTTCATCGGTGAGG
>CAZUTZ010000055.1:1890-11850 GCA_964623655.1 uncultured Wenzhouxiangella sp. | reverse complement strand
ATCAGACCGCCACCGGGGATGAGATGCGCGCTCAGGATCCCGCCGGCAACGCTGGTCGGCAGCAACTCGGAGTCGTGATTGACCGAGCTTTCCACGCGCAGCGCGGCGTTGATGTTGCCCATCTCAGCGGTGTCGACGGTGCCGGGCACGCTGGAAATCTCGGTCAGCCCGAGCTGCGTGGCCGGATGCACAAACCCGGGGTACAGGTGCAGCCCGTCCAGATCGACCACCTCGGCGTCTTCCGGGATTTCGAGCTCCGTGCCGACGGCCTCGATCAGCCCGTTGCGGATCAGCACCATGCCGTTGTCGATCGGCTCGGCGCTGACTGGATGGACCGTGGCCCCGGTCAGCATCATCGGCCTGGCGATTGCCGGGTTGACGGCAGCGAGCAGAACACACGCCAGGACGGTGGCCGGCAGTGAGCGGGTGGGCCGAAAGCGAGCGAGCATGGGTTCAATGATCATGGAAGATGCAGAATTCGTCATGGTCCATTTCCGAGGGGCGATAACCGGTCAGGTGAGTGGCAAAGCTCATGCGACGTCGCTCAGGCGCGGCGTCGTTTTGCTCATTCGCGTTGTCGTTTGAGTCGCCATTGTCTTCCAGCACCAGGGCGATCAACTCGGCGCGTTCGGCTTCCAGGCGCTCGCGCATGCGCTGATCGGCTTCTCGGTCGAAATAGCGCCGACCGTCCACCCAGGTCTGCTCGACCCGCGATTGAACGGACAGCGGGTGGCCGCTCCAGATCACGAAATCGGCGTCGAAGCCCTCGGCCAGGCGACCGGTGCGGTGGCCGACGCCGAGCTGATCGGCGGCGAAAGCGGTGATCATCTTCAGCGCGTCGTGCGGGTCGACGCCGCCGTAGCGCACGGCCTTGGCGGCATCCAGGTTCATGCGCCGGGCCAGTTCGGGATTGTCAGAGTGCAGGGCGGTCAGCACGCCGGCTTCATGCATCAGCGCCGGGTTGAAGCCGATGCCGTCGATGGCCTCGTACTTGAACGCCCACCAGTCGATGAACACCGAGGCACCGGCGCCGTGGGCGGCCATCTGCGGTCCGATCTTGTAGCCCTCCAGCGCGTGCTGGAAGGTCTTGATGCGGAAATCGAACGATTCGGCAACACGCATTAGCGCCAGCATTTCGTCGGCCCGATAAGCGTGGCTGTGCACGTCGCGCTCATCGTGCAGGATTTCGGCGATTGCGGCCAACTCATGGCTGGGACGCGGTGGGACGCGGTCGCGGCCGGCCCGGCCGGTCGGATGCGCCTCGTGCGCAGCGCGATAGTCGGCCGCCTTCTGGAACTTCTCGCGAATGATCTGTTCCACGCCCAGTCGGGTCTGCGGATAGCGCGGCGTGTCGCTGCGCCAGTTGCTCTGCTTCGGGTTTTCACCCAGGGCGAACTTGATGCCTTCGGGCGCCGCATCGAAGACCAGTTCTTCCGGCGAAGCGCCCCAGCGCATCTTGATCACCGACATCTGGCCGCCGATGGCGTTGGCCGAGCCGTGCAGCAGGTTGATTATGGTCACGCCGCCGGCCAGCTGGCGATAGATGTTGATCGATTCGGCGTCGATGACATCGCGGATGCGCACATCGGCAGTGCTGATTCGCGAGCCCTCGTTGACACCGCCGATGATGGCCGCGTGTGAGTGCCCGTCGATGATGCCGGGCGTGACATGCAGGCCGCTGCCGTCGATTTCCAGCGCGCCGTCGGGCGCGGTCAAGGCGTCACCAATCCCGGCAATCCGTCCGTCGCGCAACAGCAGATCGGCGTTTTCAAGTATGCCGACCTCGCTGCCGGTCCAAACGGTCGCCCCGCGAACGATCACCGCTTCGGGCTGATCGGGCTGCGGGCTGTTCCAGGCTTCGATGTCGGGCGTCCAGTCTTCGGCCAGCAGCGGGCCGGCGATCAGGGCGGTCAGCAGTGCAGATATCAGGCGTTTCATCAGATGGATTCCTCCTGCTCGTCGGGGCCTTCAGTCCGGCGGCCACGCACCGAAAAATCGCCGAACGGTCCGCTGCCGCTCCCGCGCGCGCGGTCCCCGTCGACGTCGAGCCGGATAGAGACGGTTCCCGATGCGCCCAGTCGGCTCGCATCGATGCTGGCGACGACGCGGTCTCCGGATACCCGCACATCACTCAAGGGCGTTTCGTTACCCATCACGGTCAAGGTGCCCTGCATCGAGGCCACAGGTCCGCTCAAGACCAGGCTGGCGTCGATATCGCCCATCGCCCCCAGACCCAGCGTCAGGCTCCAGGTCCCGGCCGGATCAATCTCTGGCGGCACCAGGGCGGCGAGAACATGCTGCTTGCCGTCGACCCAGACCTGGTTGATCGACGGATTTTCCTGGAAAAGTTCGCCCTCAACGATCAGCAGGTTGGCCATCGCACCGGGCTGAATGCGGCCGGCCCGATCGTCAAGTCCGAGCCACTGTGCGGATTCGGTCGTCAGAGCGGCCAGCGCCACATCGGCATCCAGGCCGCGCTCGACGGCCCGGGCAATACGCTCGAACAGCTGGCCGGGTGAAGACAGACTGTGGCTGGTCAGCAAAAAAGGCAGGCCGGCCTCCTGCAGCCGGGCCGGATTTTCAGGCGCTGCGTGCCAATGACGCAGGGCCTCCAGGGACACGTCACGATCATCCTCGTCGCGAACGTCCGGCGCATCGGGGAAGTCCAGCGGCAGGATATGACGGATATCGCGTCCCTGCAGTGCCGCCAGGCGCTGGTATTCGGCGCCGTGGCCGACCAGCACCAGGTCGACGTCACCTTCCGGGATGAATTCGAGAATCCTCAGCGTGTCGAGCAGGTCCTGGGACTCAAAGACCAGCGGCGTTGATCCACTGATGGCCGGAGCCAGATCGTCCAGGCCTTCCAGCCATTCAGGCCGGGTCTGAGCCGGATTGCGCGCCAGTGCCGCGCGCGCCTGAGCCTGCCAGGCGGCATCGGCGAAGGTCTGACGCATGAGTGCCACGGCACCCATCAGCGAGTTGGGAAACTCGCGGCCGCTGGCGCGGCCATCGAAACTGGCGAACTGGGCAAATGGCGAGCCCAGGCGGTTGGCGCTCAATCCGCCCTCGCCGGTATTGGCCACCAGACCGTGACCACGCAACAAGCCCTTGGACGGTCCCATTAGCACGGTAGTGAAACCGGCCTGGCGCAGTTCGGTTATCCGATCATCCGGCCAGTGGGCGGCCCGCAGGCGCTGGTCGGGGTTGATCAGGGCGTGCCGGCCAGGCGGCGTCTCGTCCTCTTCGTCTTCGTCGATGTCTACCAGCAGGTAAGGCTCGACCAGTCCGGGGTAGACCGTGATGGGCGCCTCGCCTTCCTCACGCGGGAACTCGTGAACCCTCGCCTCCGGCGGAATGTCGATGTCTGATCCCACGTCGACGATGACGCCGTCGCGAATGACCACACTGCCGGACTCGATGACCTGCCCGGGCTCGGTGATGATTCGGACTTCAATCAGAGCATGGGTTTCCGGCACGGGCTGGCGCAGCTCGCTGGCCTCGACCGTACCGGCCAGGGGCAAAACCAGCAGCCCGGCAAAAGTCGCGCCCAAAGCATGAAGTTTCAGGTGTCGCAAAGTCGTCTCCCGCAGTATCCGACCGAAGAAAGCCCGCAACCTTAACCCCAGCAGGTGATTTTGTCATCCCGGCAGCGATCCGGTCGTTCGACGCAGTTGATGCCCGAGGGCATTCAGTTCCGGGATCGCAAGCGATATCAGGTGCCGCAGCGATAAATCCGGAAACGCCGCCGACCATCGCTTACCGGCCCATCGGGGACGATGGTGTCGCCGCTGACGTCGACCGCGCTGTTGCGCGCCAGGTCAGCGAGTTCGTCGGCAACGCGCTCGGCCCGGCGTTGCACGCCGCTTACTCTGTCGGCCACCGAAGCGGTCGTCTGCGCCAGATACTGGCAGTCCTGCACATCGGCAGCACCGACCAGGCGCACCTGTTCAGCGCCCGGGTCGGTTTTAACCCAGGTGCAGCCGCTCAGGACAACGATTGTCACGAGGACTGCCAAGACAATCTTCGGGGCAATCGGGCCCACCGCGACGCTCGGAAGAGAATCCTTCAAACCGTTCGTAAACATTGATCAAGCTCCAACCTGGGCGCTGCTAAACTTTTTCATCATGCCAAATCCCAGCAATTTTCTCCACGCGGTCGGCAACACTCCGCTCATTCGCTTGCGCCGGGCCTCCGAATTGACGGGGTGCGAGATCTACGGCAAATGCGAATTCATGAACCCGGGCGGATCGGTCAAGGATCGTGCGGCGGCGTACATGTTGCACGATGCCATGGAGCAGGGCCTGATCGAGCGTGGCGGTACGGTGGTCGAAGGCACGGCCGGCAATACCGGCATTGGCCTGACGCTGGCGGGCAACGCGCTGGGTTTGAAAACCCTGATCGTCATGCCGGAGACCCAGTCCGAGGAAAAAAAGAACACGCTGCGCAGCATGGGTGCGGTCCTGCGCACTTTCCCGGCCGTGCCGTATCGCGATCCGGCCAACTACGTTCATCAGGCCCGACGCCTGGCCGAGTCACTGAGCAGCGACCACGGCGTGTTCTACGCCAACCAGTGGGACAACCTTTCCAATCGCGAAGGCCACATGCGTTCCACTGCGCCCGAGATCTGGGAACAAATCGGCGGCAAGATCGACGGCTTCATCTGCGCCGTGGGCACGGGTGGCACCCTGGCCGGCGTTTCCATGTGGCTCAAAGAGCGCAAGCCGCAAGCGGTGATCGCGGCGGCCGACCCGGATGGCGCCGGCGTCTACCACTGGGTCAAGCATGGTGAAATGAAATCCTCCGGCAGTTCGATTACCGAAGGCATCGGGCAGAATCGCGTCACGGGCAATCTGGACGGTGCGCAGATCGACGATGCCTTCAATATTCCCGACTCGGAACTCATGCCGGTGCTCTGGGACCTGATCGGCAAGGAGGGTCTGTACCTGGGCCCGTCCAGCGGCATCAACGTGGCAGGGGCAATTCGTCTGGGTCAACTGCTTGGTCCGGGCAAGGTGATTGTCACCATCCTGTGCGATTCAGCCAGCCGCTACGCATCCAGGATTTTCGACCGCGCCTTTCTCGCCGGCAAGGGATTGCCCATCCCGCCCTGGTTCGCCGATTAGAAATCCACTGAATTCAGAGATTTCCCGGAACTATCTCTGCCCGTCGTCCAGGCCCGGTTCGGCGAAGAAATAGCCCTGGAAGCGCTCGATTCCGGCCTCCTGCAGCCAGCGAAACTCGTCGATGGATTCGACGCCGGCGGCAATGACGGTTATGCCCAGTTCCTGGCACAGTCGACGACAAGCGTGGACGATGGCTTGACTGCCACGATTTTCGTGGATGCCGGAGGTGAGCTTGCGGTCCAGCTTGAGTTGCTCCGGCAGGAACTGGATAACGGGGCGCAAGTCGGCGTTTCGCCGGCCGAAGTTATCGGCCAGTCGGCGCAGTCCGGCGGTCTCCAAAGCGCTGGCGACTTCTTCCAGCTGGCCGCCTGTATTCAGCTGATCAAGATTGCCGAGTTCAAGAACCAGCCGCTCGCTGTCAATGCCATATCGGCGCGCAATGTGCAGGAGCACGTTGGCGACCAGCTTGACGTTGCCCGGTTTGATGTCCGAGCAGTTGAGATGAATATCGCCCTCGAGCTGATTGCGAGCCGCCGCTTCGATGGCGCGGATGCGGCAAGCCTGATCGAAGTCGAAACGCTGCTCGTGCCGGATTCGGCTGATGACGGTTGCCGCCGACTCGCTCCGGATTCCTCGAACCAGCGCCTCGAAAGCCACCACTTCCAGCATCTCGGCATCCAGAATGGTCTGGAACGCGAACTGGATATCCGATCCAACCAAATCCTGGTAGGCTCGAATATGGTCCTGGATGTCCCCGTTCAGATCACCTTTCAGATCGCCTGTCGCGTCCATGCTGCTTCCCCTTGGTTGAGACGTTTGATACCGCAATAGTAACGGATCGGATCAAGGTCGATCGCAAGGTGGGATGGCAATCATTCCGGCGGCTTTTTTTGCCCGGCGCGCCAGTGATAACGCTGGTACACCATCCAGGCGCACAGGGCGACCAGGGCGACGATCAGCAACCAGCGGTACTGGTCGCCGAAGCGCTGGATTCCGATCATGATCATCGCGCATCCCAGACCCATGATCGCGGACACCGTGACGGGGTGATGCCTGTCGCTGGGCGGCCTGACCCGCACCCACAGCAGAAAAAAAAGCGGCGCCGCGGCGGTGAGCGCCAGGCCGGCTGCGACCAGGTCAGGGACTTCCGGATTGACCAGCTGAGCAATCGCAACGGTCAGCACCACCATCAGCGTGATCGCCAGCGATGGAGTAAAAAAGCGTTGGAGCATGAATCGAAAAACTCTTACGGCAAAGTCCCGAGCGTAACCCGTTCGATGTCGGCCAGATCTCTGCGCGTGCTGATTTGGGTCAGGCCGGCCTGGCTGAAAAGTTGCCGTACCGTCGCTGCCTGCTGGTGGCCGTGCTCGATGATCAGCCAGCCCCCCGGATGCAGGCAGGTAACAGCCTGGTCAAGCAGCCGCTCAATCACCTCTAAGCCCTGGCGATCGGCGCTCAGGGCCAGGCCGGGCTCGAAACGCAGGTCTCCTCGGGTCAGATGCGGATCTTTCGCCGCCACGTAAGGCGGGTTGCTGACCACGGCGTCAAAACGACGGTCCGCGACCGGGGCGAGCAAGTCGCCTTGCAGGATCTCGACGCGCTTCAGGGCAAGCCGATCCGCGTTGGCGCGGCAGACCGCCAGGGCGTCGTCCGAGATATCCACGGCCGAGACCTGCCAGTCGGGACGCTCGGCGGCCAGCGTCAGGGCAATGCAGCCCGAACCGGTGCCGACATCGACCACGCAGGCCCCAGGATCATCAAGCTTTTCCAGGGCAGTTTCCACAACCAGTTCGGTTTCCGGTCGCGGAATCAGAACCGCCGGGGTGACCGTGAAATCCCGCCCGTAGAATTCGCGATGCCCGAGCAGGTAGGCGATGGGCACACCGCTTTTTCGACCCTGGAGGAGCGCGTCAAAGCGATCCCGCTGAACCGCGTTGAGCCTGGCATCGGCATGCGCGTAAAGCCAGGCGCGGTTGACTTGCAGGACATGACCGAGCAGCACTTCGGCCTCAAGACGATTGTCCAGTCGTCTTGCCGCTGCCCGCAACAAAACGCCCAGCGATTCGGTGGATTCCGTGGCCGATGGAGACAAATCGATTCACGCTGCGCGGGTTGACAGGGGTGCTAGTTTATCGAGCAGTTTTGGCTTCAGGGGTCCTCCCGATATGCGTTTGAAGACTCAACCGGCCGTTTTGCTGGCGCTGGTTCTTGGCTCGTCCGTGCAGGCGGGCAGCGATGCATCGTCTGCCCTGGACCAGACCGCGCCGGAAGCGACTTCTGCCGACCAGGCCGGTCAGCAGCCCGTGGACGATCGCATCCTGGTCACGGCAGCGCGCCTGGAGCGTGAACTGCTGCGCTCGCCGATTACCGTTGACCTGGTCGAAGAAGAGGCGTTTCAGACCGCCCGTCAGCAGCTTCAGCTCGACGAGACGCTGAACCGCGTGCCTGGCCTGTTTTTCCAGAATCGCTACAACTTTGCCCAGAATGTGCGCTTGTCGGTCCGGGGGTTCGGCGCGCGTTCGCCCTTCGGTATTCGCGGCGTGCGCATTCTGCTTGACGGGTTTCCCGAAACGCTGCCCGATGGTCAGGCCCAGGTCGACATCATCGACCTGGAATCGGTCAGGTCCGCCGAGGTCCTGCGTGGGCCGAGCTCGGCGCTCTACGGCAACGCGTCGGGCGGCGTGATCACGCTGCGCACCGAGGACGGTCGCGGCCGGGAGCCGCAGGCGGAAGCCCGAGCCACTTGGGGCAGTCACGGCTTC
Source organism: uncultured Wenzhouxiangella sp. (assembly GCA_964623655.1). Classification (GTDB taxonomy): domain Bacteria; phylum Pseudomonadota; class Gammaproteobacteria; order Xanthomonadales; family Wenzhouxiangellaceae; genus Wenzhouxiangella. The sequence goes on along the minus strand of CAZUTZ010000055.1, from coordinate 3,965 downwards.
GAGCGCTATGGCGTGCGCGCGGGCGGGCAATTCGAGGACTGGAACGCCTACGTCAGCGCCTGGGATTTGACCTATGACGGCTACCGGGACCAGAGCCGCACCGAAAAGCGCCTGCTCAACGCGCACCTGGGCCGGGAACTTGGCCCGGAGCGCCATCTGGGCCTGGTTCTGAGCATCGTCGACCAGCCGCTTGGCGAGGATCCCGGGGGGTTGACCCGGGAGCAGGTCGAAATCAACCGTCGCGCCGCCGGTGGCCAGGCCGAGCAGGTCAATGCGCGCCAGGAAGTCACGCAATACCGGATCGGCGCGCAATATTCCGACGCGGCCAGCCTGCCCGGCGAGCTCGACGCCTATGGCTTCGTGACGCGGCGGGAGTTTCTGGCGCAGTTACCCAGCAGCTTCTTCCCCAGCCGGATCGAATTCGATCGGGATTTCTTCGGCGGCGGCCTGCAGTACACCGACGATCTCGATCTGGCCGGACCCGAAACCCGCTACACTGTCGGCGTCGACCTGGCCCGGCAGCGCGATGATCGGCGCCGATTCCGCGTCACGCCGGAGGGCGGGCCGACTGACCAGACCCAGGATGAGCTCCAGCGGGCCGACAATGCCGGCCTTTTCGGGCAGGTCGACCTGGGTCTGACCGAAGACTGGAGGGCCGTGGTCGGACTGCGTTACGACCGCATCACCCTGGATATCGATGACCGCTTCGGTGATCGAGTCGGCAGTGGCCGGCGGAACTTCGACGAGCTCAGCTGGACGGCAGGCTTGAGCTATTTCGCCGCGCCCCAGCGCCAGATTTACCTCAATGCCGGCACCGCTTTTGAAACGCCGACCTTCACCGAGATCAAGGACGCAGCCGGCGGCGTCGGTTTCAGTCGCGATATCGAGCCCCAGCGCGCGCGGAATCTGGAACTGGGCTTGCGCGATGAAAGCATCGACAGCCTGAGTCTGAGCGCCGCGCTGTTTCGCGTCGAGACCCGCGATGAAATCGTCATCGTGGATTCCCAGGACGGGCTGAACATTTTCGACAACGCCGGCCGCACCCAGCGCGACGGGCTGGAGCTTGGGGCGGAGTATGAACTCAACCCCAGTATCAGCCTGAGCGCAGCCTATACCTGGTCGCGTTTTCGATTTGACGAAGCACAGGAAGCCGAAGAAGTCTTCGACGGCAATCGCCTGCCGGGCCTGCCGGAGCATGTGCTGTTTGCCGAAGTCGCCTGGCGCAACGACAGCGGCTGGTTTGCCATTGCCGATACGCTGCTGGTCAGTGATGTTTACGCCGACAACGCCAACACCGAGCGGGTGGCCGGCTACGGGCTGATCAATGCTCGGGCCGGACGCTCTTTCAGTGCCGGCGGGGTGTCCTGGGAGGCCTTCGGGGCGCTGAACAACATCACCGACCGCGAATATTTCAGCAACATCCGGGTCAACGACAACAATGCGGCGTTTTTTGAAGCCGCGCCCGAGCGCAACGTATTTTTCGGCCTGCGCGCGGGGTTGTAAGCGGTCCGGCATGCGCTGATCGGCGGCGTCGGTTTACCATGTAGGGTTCAAAAGCTTCGGCCGACTGGTGGTCGAACGCCGTGCTGCACAGGGATGACCGACCATGAATCAGAAATACTGCCGCCGTTTGCCCGGATACGATCTGGACTTTTTTGATGCCCGCGCCGCCGTGGAAGAGATTGCGCCCGGTGCCTGGGCGGGCTTGCCCTACGTCTCCCGCGTACTGGCCGAAAATCTGGTGCGTCGCTGTGCGCCGGAGCGGCTCACCGACAGCCTCAAGCAAATCATCGAACGCAAGCGCGACCTGGACTTTCCCTGGTTTCCGGCCCGCGTCGTTTGCCACGACATCCTTGGTCAGACCGCCCTGGTCGACCTGGCGGGTCTGCGCGACGCCATTGCCGACAAGGGCGGCGACCCGGCCCAGGTCAACCCGGTGGTCCCGGTCCAGCTGATCGTGGACCATTCGCTGGCGGTGGAGCACGCCGGATTCGAGCAGGATGCTTTCGAGAAAAACCGCGCCATCGAGGAACGCCGCAACGCCGACCGCTTCCACTTCATCAACTGGACCAAGG
>CAZUTZ010000055.1:0-1880 GCA_964623655.1 uncultured Wenzhouxiangella sp. | reverse complement strand
AACGTCGACGTGATCCCGCCGGGCAACGGCATCATGCACCAGATCAACCTGGAGCGCATGTGCACCGTGGTCGAAGTGCGCGAGGGCGTGGCTTTCCCCGACACCCTGGTCGGCACCGATTCGCACACCCCGCACGTCTGCGCACTGGGCGTGATCGCCATCGGGGTAGGGGGCCTGGAAGCGGAAAACGTCATGCTGGGCCGGGCTTCCTACCTGCGCCTGCCGGATATCGTCGGTGTGCATCTGACCGGCAAGGCCGGGCCCGGCATCACCGCCACAGACGTCGTCCTTGCCCTGACCGAATTCCTGCGCAAGGAGCGCGTGGTTGGCGCCTGGCTGGAATTTTTCGGATCCGGCGCGCGCACCCTGACCGTCGGCGACCGCGCCACCATCTCCAACATGACCCCGGAATACGGCGCCACGGCGGCCATGTTCCACATCGATGAACAGACCATCGACTATCTGAAATTGACCGGCCGGGAAGACGCTCACGTCAAGCTGGTCGAAGACTATGCCAGGCACACCGGCCTTTGGGCCGACGATATCGAAAGCGCAGAATATGAGCGCGTGCTGGAGTTCGACCTGTCGACCGTGGTGCGCAACGTGGCCGGCCCGTCGAGCCCGCACAAGCGGGTATCGACCACGGATCTGTCCGAGACGGGCATCGCCGGGCCCTACGAACTGCCCGAAGACGGGTCCATGCCCGATGGCGCGGTCATCATTGCCGCGATCACCAGCTGCACCAACACCTCCAATCCGCGCAACGTCATTTCCGCCGGGCTGCTGGCCAGGAAAGCCAACGAACTGGGCCTGGTTCGCCAGCCCTGGGTCAAGACGTCTTTTGCGCCCGGCTCGATTGCGGTGCGCATGTATCTGGAAGAATCCGGGCTGCTGCCCGAGCTGGAAAAGCTGGGCTTCGGCATCGTCGCCTTTGCCTGTACGACCTGCAACGGCATGAGCGGCGCGCTGGATCCAAGGATCGAGCGGGAAATCATCGATCGCGACTTGTACTCGGTGGCGGTGCTGTCGGGCAACCGCAACTTCGACGGCCGCATTCACCCGCATGCCAAGCAGGCGTTCCTGGCCTCACCGGCGCTGGTCGTGGCCTATGCCATTGCCGGTTCGGTTCGGTTCGATATCGAAAAGGATGTGCTCGGCCACGATCAAGACGGCAACCCGGTCACGCTAAAGGATCTCTGGCCCAGCGATGAAGAGATCGACCAGATTGTCGCCGACAGCGTGAAGCCGCAGTTCTTCCGCCAGGTTTACGAGCCGATGTTCGGCAAGACCTTCAAGCGCGTGAAAAAAGTCGACCCGCTCTACGACTGGCGACCGATGAGCACCTACATCCGTCGTCCGCCCTACTGGGAAGGTGCGCTGGCCAATGCGCCCACGCTTGAGGGCATGCGCCCGCTGGCCGTGCTCGGTGACAACATCACCACCGACCACCTCTCGCCGTCCAACGCCATCGTGCGCAACAGCGCGGCCGGCGAATACCTGGAAAAAATGGGCGTGCCGGAGGAAGACTTCAATTCCTACGCCACCCATCGCGGCGACCATCTGACCGCCCAGCGCGCTACTTTCGCCAACCCGCGCCTGATCAACTACATGTCTGTGGTCGACGGCGAGGTCAAGCAGGGTTCGCTGACCCGGCTCGAGCCCGACGGTGAGGTCATGCGCATGTGGGACGCCATCGAGACCTACATGCAACGCAAGCAGCCGCTGATCGTGATTGCCGGCAAGGACTACGGCCAGGGCTCATCGCGCGATTGGGCGGCCAAGGGCGTGCGCCTGGCCGGGGTTGAAGCCATCGTCGCTGAAGGTTTCGAGCGCATCCACCGCACCAACCTGATCGGCATGGGCGTGCTGCCGCTGGAGTT
>CAZUTZ010000054.1:0-11867 GCA_964623655.1 uncultured Wenzhouxiangella sp. | reverse complement strand
CGATCCTCAGTCATTTCCTCGGCTTCCAGGGGCGGTAATTTCTTGCCCAGGTCAATCAGATACTGGTAGCGCTCCAGCCAGTCATCGAAAAAGCTGAACTCCTCGATGATCTCCTGCTGGGCGGATTTTGCGGATTGGGCGGTAGCGGTAGTCATTTGTTGGCGATCTCCCAGGTCGTACCTTTCGGGCCATCTTTCAAGAGGATACCGCGTTCGGCGAGATCGTCACGTATGCGATCGGCGGCGGCGAAGTCGCGGCGGCTGCGAGCCGACTTGCGCGCCTCGATCATCGACTCGATCTCGGTCTCGGATAGCGCGGTTTCGACCTGCCGGCTGGCAAACCAGTCGGCGGGGGATTGCTGCAGCAGGCCAAGCAAGTCACCGCTGGCGCGCAGGCGGGCCGCGGCCTGCGGGCTTGGCTCGTCGGTCGAAATTTCGCGAGTAATCTGATTGAGTGCGGCCAGCGCGGTTGGCGTGTTGAGGTCATCCTCCAGGGCATCAATCACCCCGGTCTCGGGTTCGGCGTGCTCGCCCCGATCATGCTCGCGGAGCAGGCCATACAGGCGATCCAGCGTGGCCTGGGCCTGTTCGAGCACGCCTTCCGACCAGTCCAGCGGCTGGCGGTAGTGCGCCGAGAGCAGGACATAGCGCAACACCTCGCCGGGCCAGTGCTTGAGCAGTTCGTGGACTACCAGCGTGTTGCCCAGCGACTTCGACATCTTGCGCTTTTCGACCGTGACGAAGCCGTTGTGCATCCAGTAGCGCGCGAAGACTTCGCTGTTGTGGGCGCAGCGGCTCTGGGCAATTTCGTTTTCGTGGTGAGGAAAGACCAGATCCTGCCCCCCGGCGTGGATATCAATGACTTCGCCCAGGTGCGTTGCCGACATGGCCGAGCACTCGATGTGCCAGCCCGGTCGACCGCGGCCCCACGGGCTGTCCCAGCCCGGCAGGTCTTCCGACGACGGCTTCCACAGCACGAAGTCGCCGGGGTTTCTCTTGTAAGGAGCGACCTCGACGCGAGCCCCGGCGATCATTTCGCGCCGGTCGCGTCGCGACAGCTGTCCGTAGTCGGGAAAACTGGCCACATCGAACAGCACGTGTCCTTCGGCTTCATAAGCGCAGCCCCGCTGAACCAGGCGCTCGATCATGGCGATGATCTGCGGAATGTGCTCGGTGGCGCGCGGTTCAATCGTCGGTCGCTTGACGCCCAGCTCGGCCATGTCGGCGTGGTAGGCGTCCGAGTAGCGGCGCGAAATCACATCGATGGGCACACCCTCGTCGGCAGCGGTCTGATTGATCTTGTCGTCGACATCGGTGATGTTGCGGGCGTAAATCACGCGCTCGTAGCGGCGGCTCAGAATCCGATAGAGCAGGTCGAAAATCACCGCCGGGCGCGCGTTGCCGATATGGGCGTAGTTGTAGACGGTCGGTCCGCAGGCGTATACCGTCACCCGCTCGGGGTCCAGCGGCGTGAAATCCTCTTTGCAGCGGGTCAGCGTGTTGTAGATTCGGATACTCATCAGGTCTTTGAAGATACGCAGGCTACAATCGTGGCAGCGTTGCGCCGGGCCGGCGCAACGCAGGAGTGCGATTGGCAATTCCCCAGTTTAACCAAAATCCAGAGGTTTCCCATGCTCACCACGGATGATCCGGGCTACGGCCGCCATATCGAGCAGCGTTGTGAACAGATCGACGACCTGATGAGCCGCCTGGGTTACGACGCACTGCTGATTCATTCCGGCCGTCCCGATCATCGCCTGTTCGACGATCAGCACCCGCCTTTTCGGGCGCATGCGCCTTTTGCCGCGCTGGTGCCGCTGGCGTTTGCCGCCGATTGCCTGCTGGAGTTGCGCGTCGGGCGCCGGCCCCGGCTGTGGTACTGCCAGCCGGAAGATTTCTGGCATGCGCCGCCTGCTGAGCCGGAGTCGTGGTGGGCCGACCATCTGGACATCGAGCGCGTCGAGTCATCAACCGCCTGGCGCGATCGCTTCGGCAGCGAACGCGCCCTGGCCGCCATCGGCCAGCCGGACCACCTGGCCGACCTGGGTGAGAATGTGGCGCTGAACCCATCGGCGCTGCTGCACGGGCTCGGCGAAATGCGCACCCGCAAAACCGGATGGGAGCGCGAGTGCATGAACCGGGCCAACCAACGCGCCGCGGCGGCCCATCTGGCCGCAGCCGAAGCTTTCCGGAATGGAGCCTGTGAGCTGGATATCCAGCTGGCCTATCTGCGCGCCGCCGCCCAGGATCAGGACCAGCAGCCCTATCGCGGCATCGTTGCCCTCAACGAACACGCCGCCGTCTTGCACTATCAGCATCGCGACTCGGAACCACCGCCACAGGCGCAAAGCTTCCTGCTCGATGCCGGCGTGGATGAATTCGGCTACGCCAGCGACATCACCCGCACCTGGACCCGTCCGGAGCATGCCCAATTTGCCGCGCTGATCAATGAGGTCGATGCACTGCAGCAACGATTGTGCGAGGCCATGAAACCGGGGGTGAGTTTTGTCGATTTGCATCAACAGGCGCACCTGGGCATCGCGCAGATTCTCAGTCAGGCCGGGCTGGTCAGCATGGCGCCGGCCGACATGGTCGAAAGCGGCGTCAGCGCCTATTTTTTCCCGCATGGGCTGGGCCATTTCATCGGCGCGCAGGTGCACGACGTCAACGGCCTGGTTGACGCCGAAGGCCAGGACCTGCCGCCGCCCCAGCGCTACCCCTTTCTGCGCCTGACGCGGCGGCTGGAGCCGGATCATGTGGTCACCGTGGAGCCGGGGCTGTATTTCATCCCGATGCTGCTGGAGCGTCTGCGGCAAAGCGAGTTCGGGCGCCAGATTGACTGGGCGCAGGTCGAAGCGCTGAAGCCTTTCGGCGGTATCCGCATTGAAGACAACGTCCTGGTCGGCGAGAGAGCTCCGACCAATCTGACCCGTCTGGCATTCGCCGGGCTGGACTGAAGACCGGCGCTTTTTCTCAGCCATGTCCGGCGCGCTGGTGGATCAGCTGAAGGATGTCCTGGGTCGGGACGGACTGTATCTGCCCGACCAGGATATTGCGCGCTACGAGCGCGAGTGGCGCGGGCGTTTCAGGTCCCGGCCGCTGGCCGTAGCCCGTCCGGAAGACACCGGCCAATTGGCCGCGCTGGTGCGGGTTTGTGCCGAACACGGCGTTGCCATGGTGCCCCAGGGCGGCAACACCGGTCTGGTCGGCGGCGCGGTGGCACGCGGTGAGCGCGCCGAGCTGATCGTGAGCCTGGAGCGCATGCGAAAAATTCGCCGTCTCGACGTCGACTCGGCCAGCCTGACCGTTGAAGCCGGCTGCACTCTGGCGCAGGCCAGCGAGGCGGCGGCGCAGGCCGGATTCCGGCTGCCGCTGGTTCTCGCTTCGGGCGGCACCGCGACCGTTGGCGGCGTGCTGGCCACCAACGCGGGCGGCAACGAAACGATTCGCTTCGGCAATGCCCGGGCCATGGTGCTGGGCCTGGAGGCGGTGTTTGCCGATGGTCGCATCTGGGACGGCCTGTCGGCCCTGCGAAAGAACAACAGCGGCTATGCCCTGGCCCAGCTGCTGGTCGGCTCTGAAGGCACGCTGGCTTTCATCTCTGCGGCCAGCCTTGCGCTGCAGCCCGAACCGCAGCAACGCCAGACCGCCTGGCTGGCGCTGGATTCACCGCGCGCGGCGCTGGCGCTTTTAGGCCGGGCGCGGCAGGCGCTGGGAGAAACACTGACCGCCTTTGAACTGATGCCGGCTCAAGCGCTGGGCTTTGTGCTTGATTACCTGGACTCGGCGCGCTGCCCGGTCGATGCCGCATCGCCCTGGCATGTTCTGATCGAGTGCGACAGCGCGATCAGCGGCGACTGGCTGCGCGCGGCTTTGCTGGACGCCTTGAGTGCGGCACTGGAAGCAGGCGAGTGCAGTGACGCCGTCATCGCCGAGAGCGAAACCCAGGCCGCGCAGTTCTGGCAGCTGCGGGAATCGATCTCGGACGCTCAGCGGGTGGGTGGGGTCAGTCTGAAACACGACATCTCCATCCCGACGGCGGCCATTCCCGAGTTCATCGAGGCCAGCCTGGCCGAGCTCTCGGCGCTGGTGCCCGGGATTCGACCCTGCGTGTTCGGCCATGTCGGCGACGGCAATCTGCACTTCAACCTGAGCCAGCCGGAATCCGTGAGCGCGGAATCCTTCCGCGCCATGGAAGAAACAATCAACGATCGGGTTTTTCAGCGCGTGCTGTCGGTGGGCGGGTCGATTTCGGCCGAGCACGGCATCGGTCTGCTGCGGGTTTCGCGTCTGCGTCAGACCGGCGACCCCACGGCGCTGGACAAAATGAAGCGGATCAAGCAGGCGCTTGATCCGCTGGGTTTGATGAATCCGGGAAAAGTCCTGAGCCCGGATTGAGAATTACTCCTGCTCGTCGGCCGGCGACATCTGGGTCTGGAAGTAATTCTTCTCGCCGATCTTGTCGATCAGGTTCAGCTGCGTCTCGATCCAGTCGACGTGGTGTTCCTCGTCTTCCAGAATCGCTCTGAACAGCTCGCGCGTGACGTAATCGCGAACCTTGTCGGCGTATTCGATGGCGTCGCGGTACATCGGCACGGCTTCAAGCTCCAGCGCCAGATCACACTCGAGCGCTTCCTTGGGCGTTTCGCCGATTTTCAGCCGCCCGAGATCCTGGAGGTTGGGCAGACCTTCCAGCAGCAGGATACGCTTGATGATCGTATCGGCATGCTGCATCTCCTCGATCGATTCTTCATAGAGCTTTTTCGCCATCTTGTCCATGCCCCAGTCTTCGTACATGCGCGAATGCAGGAAGTACTGGTTGATGGCTGTCAGCTCGGCCTTCAGGGCCTTGTTGAGCCACTCAATGATTTGCGGATCGCCTTTCATCTAACGTTTTCCTTGGGTGATGGGTCAACTTGTCTCGAGAGCAATACTATAACTTCAGGCACGTTGCCTGTGCGTTCTCAAACCAGGATAAGGGCGTTTCCGCCCTGAAGAAGATCAGGCCCGACTGGCGACGACTCTCAACGGGATAGCGGGGTGCGCGCGAAGGTGCACGGAAAGAACCAGCTCCTCGGCAAACATGCGGCAGCTACCGCAGGTGTTGGAGCAGCCGGTCACCGCCTGAATTTCCTCAAAGCTCATTCCCTGTTCCGCCAGCGACCGGACGGTATCTTCTCTCAGGCGATTGCAGATGCATACATACATGATGCCGACAGTATACTGAATGAGAATGATTGTCAATATTGATCCAGGTCAAATTCCCGAGCCTTTTTCAGTTCGCTCGACATTGACTGCGCTCATTCCATCCTTTCGGCCTTGCCGCCAACTTAAAGGACCCCCGAATCCATGAACAGCCTGCCAAAAGAAGAATCGGTCTGGGACTACCCGCGCCCGCCGCGCATCGAGCAGATCGACTGGCCGCTCAAGGTCGAAGACGGTGGTCGCATCCTGGCCGAAACGCGGTCAGGCATCCGCGTGCTGGAGACCTCGCATCCGCCCTGCTATTACTTTCCGCCCGACGATGTCGACTTCTCCCGTCTGGAACCCAGCAAGACCCGCACGTTTTGCGAATGGAAAGGCCAGGCGCGCTACTGGAATCTGCGCACCGAGAGGGGACTGATCGAGGATGTCTGCTGGGCCTATTCCGATCCGGTCGATCCAAAGATCAAGGACCACGTGTCCTTTTATGCCGGGCGGGTCGGCGCCTGCTTCGTCGCCGGTGAGCGTATCGAGCCTCAGGAGGGCGATTTTTACGGCGGCTGGATCACCTCCTGGGTCCGCGGGCCTTTCAAGGGCGGGCCGGGAACGCGGGGCTGGTAGCGACTTTGCCGCTACGCCGATCCTTGCCGTGGCACTGACTCACGCTGCGTGATACTGCAGGTGAACTCGCCGATCAGCCTTCGTCATGAATCCTGTCCTCATCGCCGGGGCCATCCTGGGCCTGCTTTCTGTCGTGTTTGGTGCTTCAGCCGAGCACATACTGCAACAGCGGGTCGAGCCTGAAGTCTGGCGCTGGGTCATGACGGCAGTGCGCTATCACCAGGTGGGCGCACTGATTGTCACCGCGCTGGGCCTGAGTCTGCATTGTGGCGCACAACCAGCGCGCTGGATCACGATGTCGGCATGGTTCTTGATCGCCGGGACCGTATTGTTCAGCTTCAGCATCTATGCCGCCGCCGTCACCGGCATGCTGGCCCTGACCTACGTCACCCCGTTGGGTGGCGTGAGCCTGATGTTCGGCTGGCTGCTGCTGATCTGGGCGGCGTTCCAGGGCCGCAAAGCCTGAGGTTTCTTAATGCCCGAGGGCCCGGAAATGTTCCGCGTCGCGCGGCGCGTGGAAAAAGCGGTGGTCGGGCAGGCGTTGAACGAAGTCTGGTTTGCTTTCCCGCATCTGCAAAAGCAGGCCGGTCGACTGCAATCCCTCAAGGTTGCGCGCGTCCATACGCTGGGCAAGGCGCTCCTGATCCGCTTTGACGGTGGGCCGGTGATCTACACCCACAACCAGCTCTACGGCCGATGGATGTTTTCGCGTCCCGACGCTCGGCCCGATACCACCCGCCAGCTCCGCCTGGCCTTGAGCACGGCCAAAAAGTCAGCGCTGCTGTACAGCGCCTCGGATATCGAGCTGATCGAGCCGGAAATCATGGAAGATCATCCCTTCATCCGGCGGGCCGGACTGGACATTCTCTCCAGCGGTGCCGACCCCGAGGCAGTGGCTGAATGGATCTCCCGGCCGCAGTTTGCGCGGCGTCGGCTGGGCCACTTGCTGCTGGACCAGTCCTTCCTGGCCGGGGTGGGCAACTACCTGCGCTCGGAAATTCTTTACCTGGCCGCCGTGCACCCGGCCGAGCGGCCGATCGATCTGGGACCCGAGCGCCGGCTGAAGCTGGCCGAGGCCGCCCATGCGCTGATGTGGCGATCTGTCGAGACCGGTGGGATCACCAACGATCCCGATCGCGTCGCCGGGTTGAAGGCCGCCGGCTGGCGGCGCGGCGACTACCGGCACTACGTGTTCGGCCGTGCCGGGCAGTCCAGCTTCGACGCCGATGCCCCCATTGTTCGCGAGCAGGTCGCCGGGCGGCGCCTGTACCGCTGCCCGGTCCGCCAGCCCGCGCCCGGCGAAGGGTCTGCACAGGGCTCGGGATAGAATCCCGTCTGTTGGTGGAAACCCGGACGGAAAGACTTTTGCGATTGATTGCCCGCTACCCTTCGCTGTCGGCTGCCCAGGAGCGCGCCGCTTTCATGCGCTCGCGCGGAATTGCCACCCATGTTTCGGAGCTGACCGTGCTTAAAACCGGCTTGAATCGCGGGCCGGTCGACCGGGCTGCACTTTGGGCCGTTCTTCCCGGTCAGTACGATGATGCGATCAGACTTCTGGAAGACGCGGACCATGAACCAGCCAACGCCTTGAGCGAGGGCGATATGCAGACCCTGGACGAAGAAGGCCCGGTAGAGGCAAGACGCGTACTGATTCGCTGGCTGCTGATCACCCTGGGTGGACTGCTGGCCCTGCTGGGGCTGGTTCTGTATCTGGGGCCTTGAGTGCTGAGGATTCTCTGAACCATCGTGCTTTCCGGTGCTCAACAACGTTCAAGGCCGCGCCACCGTCTGCTTTACCTGCTGCAGCTCTCGCCGCGCGGTGACTTGAGCGTCAGCCCGGTGCGCTCGCCGCTGGCCGGGGTCATTGGCGAGGTCGTGCCCTTTTCCCTGAGTCTGCTGCAGCAGGAAATGCGGCCGGCCTATGTGGCAGACAGCGATTACCGCATCCTGCACGAACTGGACGAACGCGCCAGCCTGGCGCCGGGCCTGACTTGGCATCCCGTGCCCGCTTCGGCAGAAGGGCTGTTCCGCGCTTTGCTGGAAACCCGGCGCTGTTATTGGGAATCGCCCGACGGGCCGGCACTGCATGCAGGGGACGTTCTGCCCGCCGATGTCCGCTGGCGCCTGAATGACGACGGCTCCCAGCAGATGCATTTCGATTTGCCGCGAGACGATCTGCTGCAGCTGCCGCTCCGTCCGCCGTGGGCGCTGGACCGACAAAGCGGTTTGTGTTGTCCAGTGCGGCCGAAGCTCGAGCCGGAGCGGGCGCTGGACATCATGGAGCAGGGCCGGTTGACGGCCTCTCAGAGCCGCGAGCTGATTGCGGAAATGACCGCCGCCGGCAGCGAACTGCCGCTGCCGGTGCGGCTGAAAGTCGAACGAGTCAAGTCGAATCAACCAGAGCCGGGTCTTTACCTGGCCAACGTCGAGGTGGGCAGCGGCGGTCGGTTCATCCCCCTGCCGTCGGTCAGCTTGAGCTTTCACTACGGTCCCCTGGCGCTGCCCTGGGATCATGAAAGCGGGTCGCGCCTGCTGCCGGCCGAGGAAGGTCAGTCGGCGCGCCGGGTGCTGACGGCGAAGCGCGACTACGAATATGAAGAAGCCTGCCTGGCCCGTCTGGAAAGTCTGGGGCTAGTGCGGCTGGCCGCAGCCGAAGGCCTGGACTATCCGCCGGGCAGCGGCGGCTGGCTGATCCCGGCGCGCCGCGAACGCCTGGCCGAATCCTGGGTCGGCATCCAGAACGAACTGGACGCTTTGGTCGAACAGGGCTGGCGCCTGGAAAAGGCGGCCGACCTGATGCTCGAGCGCATCGTCCCGCAGGACTGGTCGTGTCGCCTGGCCAACATCGGCCAGGACTGGATCGCTGTCGACCTGCAGATCGACGTCGACGGCGAGCGACTCGGCCTGCTGCCGGCCCTGGCGCAGTGGGCGCGTGCGGCCACGCCGATGCTGCTGCAAGAGATCCTGGGCAATGCTCAAGCCGAAAGAACCATCCTGCTCGAAGTCGACGAGCGCCGCATTCTGGCCCTGTCTGCCGGGCGACTGCGTACCGTCATCGCTGCGCTGCCGGAGCTCAGCGATCCGGACACCCGGCTGCACGGCGGCTGCCTGAGACTGCGGCGTCCCCGGCTGGCCGAACTCAATCAGCTGGCCGAGCGCTGGCCGCTGGTCGGAGATGTCGAGCTGGCAGAGGTGGCGCGCCGCCTCGACGAGTTCGAGCAAATCCTGCCCGCCCGGCCACCGGCCGGCCTGAAGGCGGAGCTTCGCGACTACCAGCGCCTGGGACTGGGCTGGCTGCAATTTCTGCGCGAGGCCGGTTTCGGCGGGATTCTCGCCGACGACATGGGCCTGGGCAAAACCGTCCAGACCCTGGCCCACGTGCTGGCAGAGAAGGAAAGCGGGCGCCTGGATCGCCCGGCTCTGGTGGTCGCGCCAACGAGCCTGATGTTCAACTGGAAAGCCGAGGCGCGCCGCTTCGCGCCGGATCTGAAAGTGCTGGTGCTGCACGGCCCCGAGCGCAAGGGGCAGTTCCAGTGGATCGAGGACTCCGATCTGGTGCTGACGACCTATCCGATCCTGGGGCGCGATATCGACTGGTTGAAGCGCGAGCGCTGGCATCTGCTGATCCTTGACGAAGCCCAGGCGATCAAGAATCCGCGCACTCGGGCCAGCCGCGCCGTGCGTCAGCTGCAAGCCCGCCATCGGCTGTGCCTGACCGGCACCCCGCTGGAAAATCATTTGGGCGAGCTGTGGAGCCAGTTTGATTTCCTGATGCCCGGGCTGCTGGGCTCGGACGCCCGTTTCCGGGCGCATTTCCGCCAGCCGATCGAAAAGGGCGGCAACGCCGAGCGCAAGGCCCAGCTGGCCAGCCGCATCCGGCCCTTTTTCCTGCGCCGCAGCAAAGCCGAAGTGGCGCCGGAGCTGCCGCCGAAGACCGAAATCGTGCGCAGCGTGCCGCTGGCCGGTGCTCAGCTGAAGCTTTATGAAAGCGTGCGCGCCGAGATGCAGGAACGCGTACGGCGCGCCTTCCGCAACGACGGCCCGGAGCGCGGACGCATCGTGATTCTCGATGCCCTGCTCAAGCTGCGCCAGATCTGCTGTGATCCGCGCCTCCTCGACCCGCACGCCAGCACAACCACGGCCGGCTCGGCCAAGCTCGCTCTGCTGCTCGACCTGGTGCCAGAAATGGTCCTGGAAGGGCGGCGCATTTTGCTGTTTTCGCAGTTCGTGCGCATGCTGGAGATCGTCGAACGTGAGCTCGGCCAGCGCAAGATTTCCTATCTGAAACTGACCGGACAAACCCGCGACCGGCAAAAAGTGGTCGAAGCCTTTCAGGCCGGTCAGGCGCCGGTGTTTCTGATCAGCCTGCGCGCCGGCGGGGTGGGGCTGAACCTGACTGCGGCCGACACGGTGATTCACTACGATCCGTGGTGGAACCCGGCCGTCGAGGACCAGGCCACCGACCGCGCCCACCGCATCGGCCAGGACCAGAAGGTGTTTGTTTACCGCCTGCTCACCGAAGGCACCATCGAAGACCGTATCCAGGACATGCAGAGCAATAAACGCGAGCTGATCGACGGCCTGCTGGGCGGTGGCGGCGCGGTCGACCTCACCCCTGAGGACCTGGCCCTGCTGCTCGGGTCGGACTGAACGACTCCGGCAAAAACGGCGGGATGCCCGGCAGGTTCATCATCTGTTAGCAAAAACCTGATACTGATGAGTCCTTCGAGCCGATGAAAACGCCGCCGATGCACGCTTCAAACCGCCGCCTGAACCGACTCTTGCCCGCAGCGCTGCTGTGCCTTCTGTTGCCGCCGGGCGCTGCCGCCGAGACCAGCGACCTGGGGCTGGTGCGCGGCGTGGTTTTTTCCGATCTGAACGGAGACGGTCAGCGTCAGGAAGACGAACCCGGGATTGCCGATGTGCTGGTTTCCAACGGTCGGGAGGTCACGCGCACTGATGAGCACGGACGCTACGAGTTGCCGGCCAGAGCGGACATGGACGTCACGGTGATTCAGCCGGCCGGCTGGCGCGTGCCGGTCGATGGGCGCCAGCTGCCGCAATTTGCCTTCAGCTGGAAGGCCGGCGGCACGCCGGAGCGCTTGCGTTTTGGTGGCTTGCCGGATCCGGGCCCGCTGCCCGAGACCATCGACTTCGCCCTGCGCCCGGCGCCGGAAGGCGATGAATTCCGCTGCGCCATTGTCGGCGATAGCCAGACTTATTCCAACGACGAGATCGGCTTTTTTCGCGCCAGCACGGTCGTCGACCTGCTCGACGAGGGCCTGGGCGACGGCGACTGCATGATTTATCTGGGCGATGTCATGGGCGATGATCTGGGATTGTTCGACCGCCTGATGGAAGTCGGCGCGGCCGTCGGGGTCCCGCAGTGGCTGGTCTTCGGTAATCACGACCTGGATTTCGACGTCACCGATCCGGCGCATTCGGCCGACTCCTGGCGGCGCATGGCCAAGCCGGCCTATTTCGCCTTCGAAATCGGCCAGGCGACCTTCATCGCCTTGAACAACGTCTTCTACCCCTGCGGCGAGAAAGACGCGCAGCGACCGGGCCGCGAATTCTGCCTCGGCGACCGGCCCCGCTACAACGGCCGCGTGTCCGATATCCAGATGCAGTGGCTTGAGAATCTGCTGGCGCACATCCCGGAAGACCGACTGATCGTGCTGCTGCACCATATCCCGCTGGTCTCTTTCAGCGACGCCGACCGCGCCGTCCATCAAACCGATAACGCGGCCGAGGTTCATGCCCTGGTCGAAGGCCGTCCTGCACTGTCGCTGTCCGGCCACACCCACACGGTGGAAAACCTGGACCCCGGCGAGTGGTACGCCGGCTGGGAGGACCACGTCGGCGTCGGCCCGCTCCCGTTTCGCCACATCATTGCCGGTGCAGCCTCTGGTGCCTGGTGGCAGGGCAACTTCGACATCGACGGCATACCCATGGCCCTGCAGCGCCTGGGCGGGCCGCGTGGGGTGGTGATGCTGGATTTCGAAGGCGTCGACTACCGCGAGCGCTATCGCGGTAGTCGCCTGG
>CAZUTZ010000053.1:0-12037 GCA_964623655.1 uncultured Wenzhouxiangella sp. | reverse complement strand
GGGTCCTTCGACGGACACTCGCGCGCCGGCCTTGATGTATTGCATGGCTCGACAGGCGTAACCCAGATCCTTGATCGCCATGCGCAGATTCGGTTCCAGCGGCGACGAGGACAAGGTGTAGGGATGCTCTTCACCGTGGCCGTTTTCCAGATCATGGTCGAACGGCGTCATGTAGACGAAATTGCCGGCGCGGTATTTCAGTGGTCGTCGACGCGGCTCCAGGGTCAGCTCGACGACGTTGTTGGCCGGGCGCCGCAGATCGGTGACGGTGTAGGGCAGGCGCCCGACCCGGCGCGAGAACACGAAACGCCACAGCACCGCGCCCAGGGCCAGTCCGGCAAACAGGATCCAGACGATCCAGTCGGTCCAGTAGGGCATGCTGCGGCTGAACAGCGCGGTGTGAACCAGGGCAATGATGATGGCCGGTACCGAGAGCTGATGGATGCGCTTCCAGCGCTCATAGTCGGGTCGGCCGAAAAAACTGAAGGTGGGGGCGAGGAAAACCATCATCAGTACCAGCGCCAGCCAGCCGCTCCAGGTTGCAAAATCGGTCAGTGGCGGGAACAGCATGGCGAAAGCCAGGCCATCCCCATGGACCTGGGCCGAAAACGCCAGCAGCAATGGATGGGCCATCAGCAGCGCCAGCGCGGCGGCGCCGAGCAGGTGGTGGGTGTTCCACAAACGAGTCAAGCCGCCGAAAGGCAGATCGAAGCCGGGCACGCGGGCACTGAGCGCGGCCGAGAGCAGCAGGAAAGCCAGGCCCAGCACGCCGGTCAGGCGACCGAGCATGTTCAGCAGCGAGGGCAGATCCTGGAAGTCTGCCGGGCGCAGACCCAGCGCGAAGGCAGCCAGCGGGATCAGAGCCAGTGTCCAGACCAGGGCTCGGGCGGTCCTGGCCGTCAACAGTCGGGAAACGGCCTGCAGCATCAGCGCTCCGGCGTCACCCGCAGCATCGAGCCGTCGGGTTCATCGGTCAGCAGGTAGAGCGCGCCCTCGGGGCCTACCTGCACGTCGCGCAGGCGGCGGCCCAGTTCAAGCGGGATGATCTCGTCATCAATCGCCGTTTCTCCTTCGATGCGAACCAGGCGCAGGCTGCGCTCGGCGAGGCTGGCGACCAGGAGGTGGCCCTCCCAGTCGGGAAACAACTCGCCGCGGTACTGGCTCATGCCGGCCGGCGCGATGGATGGCGTCCAGTCGATCAGCGGGTCGACCATGCTGGGCCGGCTGGTGTAGGGCGTGATGCGCGCGCCGGAATAATCGATACCGTGCGTGGCCACCGGCCAGCCGTAGTTGGCCCCGGCGCGGATCAGGTTCAGCTCGTCGCCGCCGCGCGGTCCGTGCTCGTGGGACCAGATCAGGCCGGTGTCTGGATCAACGATCAGCCCCTGGGCATTGCGATGGCCGTAGCTGAAGATTTCCGGCAAGGCGTCTTCATCGTCGACGAATGGATTGTTGTCCGGCACTTCGCCCTGATCGGTCACCCGCACGATACTGCCGATATGACTGGTCAAATGCTGAGCTTCCTCGCGCAGGTCGAAACCGTCGCCGATACTGATCAACAAAGTGCCGTCATTCTTGAAAGCCATGCGCGCACCGTAGTGCACGGCCGTCGGTTTGGTGGGCTCGGCGGTGAAGATGATTTCGTTATCGACCCAGGCGTTGCCGTCGATGCGTCCGCGGACCACTCGGGTGGCGTTGGCCCGGGCGTCGCCGTGGGCCAGGCTCAGGTAAATCCAGCCGTTGCTTTCAAAATCAGGGTGAAGAATCAGGTCCTGGAGCCCGCCCTGGGCGCGAACAAAGCTGTCGGGCACGCCACTGACCGGCTCGTCGCGCAGCTGTCCGTTCTCGAACAGGCGCAGGTTCCCGGCGCGCTCGGAGATGAGGATGCGCTCGTCATCCAGCCAGACCATAGCCCAGGGGTGCACCAGGCCGTCGGTCAGGGTTTCAACGTGATAGCCGCCGGCGACGGCCGGGCCGGACCCGTTCGCCAAAGCGAACCAGAAAACGCAGGGCAGGGCGGTTCGAATCAACCAAATCATGTGGCCTAAGATACCATTCGGCGGGCGGATGCTTGCGATGTGCGTGTGGCGCGAATTTTGTCCGGAGGATCTTGACGATGTGGAAGACGCTGTTGGGCTGGAGCGCTGCCGTGGTGACGACCGCGGTGAGCGGCAGCGTTGTGCAAAGCCAGATCAACCTGGCGGCGATCAGTCGGCTGGATCAATCCATCGCTGTCAGTGACCGCCTGGATATGACGCTGTTCGACCTGGGGAGTTTCGGCCCGCTTTGGGGCGCCATCGTGGCATTCGCGTTTTTGCTGGCCTGGCCGATCGCAGGCTTGCTGGCAAGGAAATGGCTGACCTGGCGCTGGTTTTTGTTCCCTCTGGCCGGCTTTGTCGCGATCATTTGCGCGCTGCTGGTCATGAATGCGGCGATGCCTGTCACGGTGGTGGCCGCAGCGCGCACCGTGCCGGGCATGGTCATGCTGGGGCTGTGCGGGGCTCTGGGCGGCTGGGTGTATCTGCAGGTCGCCGGTGCTGCGGCGCGTCAGCGGCAGAAAGGCCAGATCTGATACCAGCGTCGGCAGCGCAGGCGCGATTCGCAGCCGGCCAGTTGTCGCTCATAAGTAGCCGCGCGCTGCTCGACCCGGCGCGCGATCCCCTGTAACTGGCGATTGTTGCGCCAGCCGCCGCGCTGAAATCCGGTGTGGCCATCGTGATAGGCCAGGTAAAGATGAAAGGCGTCGTCTTTCGCGAGGCCCAGGCGGTTATGGCTGACGTCGTTGTACCAGCCGATGAAATCCAGCGCGTCGCGCATGTTGCTGCGCCGCGCCCGGCGCCGTCCGGTGGCCTGCTGATAGTCCTGCCAGGCCGGGTCCTGGGCCTGGGCATACCCGCGCGCCGAGGAAGGCCTGCGTCCGGGAATGAACCCGAGAATGCGGTTGCGCTCGGGCCGGGCGCGGGCACGGAAGGATGATTCTTGTTGCACGAAGGCCATCTGCACCGAAATCGGCGTGCCCCAGCGCCGTTCTGACGCGCGCGCGTGATCGTACCAGCGCGGCTGCTGCTCGAAGATGCTGCAAACGTTTTCCTGCTGCTGCGGCGGGCGCGTGGCGCAACCACTGATCAGGAGGCCGGACAGGATCAGCAATAGAGCGATTGCGAGGGAGTGCTTCATCAGCGGCTTCGGCGCGATTGTTTGACCCGGAAACTTCATGATAGCCCTTGCGGCGGTTACCATGCCTGCATGATTGGAATTGACCATCGATTGGCTCCAACTCAGGCGACGCAC
Organism: uncultured Wenzhouxiangella sp.; assembly: GCA_964623655.1. Classification (GTDB taxonomy): domain Bacteria; phylum Pseudomonadota; class Gammaproteobacteria; order Xanthomonadales; family Wenzhouxiangellaceae; genus Wenzhouxiangella. The sequence continues at coordinate 8,746 of CAZUTZ010000053.1, read as the reverse complement.
CCCAGGGAAGCGGCCGTTTCGGCCGGGGGCGCGCTTATCTGATGCTGTGGCAGGCTCTCAACGCCGCCCGTGATCTGGGTCGGGTGCAGGATATTGCCGCAGTGCTGGTGCGCTACGGTTTTGGCGATCTGGTGCGAAGAATCGGCATGGCCGGCGCCCTGGAGCGGGCTGGCAAGGTATTGCACTGGAGCCGGGTTGAGGAACTGGCCCGCCTGAAGCCGCCTGAGCGCATTCGCCGCATTCTCGAGGAATTGGGCCCGACTTTCGTCAAGCTCGGGCAGGTGCTGGCCACGCGTGTGGACCTGTTCGGGCCGGAGTGGTTGACCGAATTCCGGAAGCTGCAGGACCATGCACCCCCGGTCGACTGGGAGGAAATCAAGCGCCAACTGACCGAGGACCTTGGCGCAGAGCCGGAGGCGGTTTTCGATTGGGTTGATCCTGAGCCCCTGGCTGCGGCTTCGCTGGGCCAGGTCCACCGCGCCCGCCTGCAAGACGGCACCGATGTCGTGCTCAAGGTTCGCCGGCCCGGTATCCGGCCGGTTGTGGAAGCCGATTTGCGACTGCTGGAGCGGCTGGCCGAAATCATCGCAAGCGAGGTTGATGAACTCAAGCGCTACCGTCCGCAGTTGCTGGTGCGACAGTTTTCCGGAGCGCTGCGCCGTGAGCTGGATTTTGCCGCCGAATGCCGCAACGCCGAGCGCATCGCGCGCGATTTTGCCGACGACGACAGCCTGGTGGTGCCCGGCGTGCACTGGCCCTGGTGCGGCGAACGCCTCAACGTTCAGGATTATCTTGACGGCATTCCCGGACGAGATCTGGAGGCCGTGAGAGAGGCCAGGCTGGATAGACGTGTGATCGCGCGCAACGGAACCCGGATCATCCTCGAAATGATTCTTGAACACGGGTTTTTTCACGCCGACCCGCATCCCGGCAACGTCAAGTATCTGTCCGACAACCGCATCGGCCTGATGGACTTCGGCATGGTCGGGCATTTGTCCGAGGCGCGGCGGCGCGAGGTGGCCGAACTGCTCTACGGCCTGGTTTCGCGCGACGCCGATCTGGTCGCCACGACCCTGATCGACTGGAGCGAAAGCGAGGACAGGATTTCCGATCGTCTGCAGAATGACATCGCCGAGTTCATCGAGCACTATCACGGCGTGCCGCTGGAGGCGCTGGATATGGGCCAGATGATCGGCGAGATCACCGGCGTACTGCGCCGCCATCACCTTGTCCTGCCGGCTGACCTGGTGCTGATGCTCAAGGCCTTCATCACCATGGAGGGCATGGGGCGTGGTCTGGACCCGGACTTCGACATGGCCGGGGAGGCAGCGCCCATTGTCGAGGGCGTGCTGAAGTCGCACTATTCGCCGATCAATGTGGCCAGGCGAATGCAGCAGGGCTTGAGCGACACGCTGAAGATTATCGGCACGCTGCCCAGCGACCTGAGCCGCCTGATGCGCGCGATCCGAAGGGGCCGCATCGAAGTGCATCTGGACGTGCGCTCGTTGAAGGAAGTGGGCAACAGGCTTGATCGGGCGGCCAGTCGACTGACGCTGGGGGTGGTCACCGCCGCGCTGATCATCGGCTCGGCCATTGTCTTGAACGAGCAGAGCGAGCGCTAGGCCTTCGGACTGCCCATTTTCGGGCTGGTGGGCTTTATCGGCGCAGCGCTCGGCGGCGTCTGGCTGTTGTTTTCAATCTGGCGCAGCGGCCGCGATGACTGAAACCTGCAGCGACCAATCCCAACTCGAGACTGGTCCACGCGCCGATGCCGGGGGCTGAATCACCCGAAGTTGGCTGCGCGCCGAGTGCCCCGCATCGAGGGCCCATGAAAAACAGGGCGGCGCGTCGTCCTGCTTGCCGGCGCGCGTCAGCGGCAAGGTCTCAAAGGAGTCGTACTGGCTGATGTCGTAACAGTTTTCGGCGTCCTTCGGATCCAGGTGTTTGGTCTGATTTCCATTGCCGGAATCCGGTGCTGTGCCGCCGTCGAGCTGAAGCACCGCGCCGGGCGCCAGGTGATGGAGACCAACCTGCCGAATCTGCAGCGGATGCCGACTCTCCACGATGCCGCTGTCGGTCATGATCAGCCAGCCGCCGGAATCGCCATGAGCCTGCAGGGCCAGCGGCTGGTCATCGAACAATCCGGTCACTTCGATGGCGCTGGTTTCATCCACGCCCAGGCCAAGCGCAACGTCGCTGTCGAGCATCAGCTGCAAGAGACGAAACTGACGCCAGCGTTCGGAGAAATGCGTATCGACGATGCCGGGACTAAAGCTGCCCAGGCCACCGCGATGAAAAGTCAGGGAATCAGCGCTCAGCCCGGGCGGACAGGTTCCCGCACGATCACAGCCGGGTCCCGGCGGCGGCTGTTCATGGGCGCCTTCCAGCAGCGCGCGCCGGCTGCTGCCGTTGCTGATCATGACCGGCCCGGACTGCACCGCCGCACCGGCGCTGGTGCCGCCCAGCACCATTTCGCCGGCTTCAAGCCGGACCATGATGCGGCGCCATTCCGGGGTGGGCCGGCCGTCTTCGTCGATAAAGGCGTGCAGTGTCAACCACTGATCGCCACCGTTCAAAAACAGCCCGTCGAGGTTTTCAGCCAGTTCCAGCGTGGCGTCAGGATCGTTGCAGAGCCGCTGCTGAAGTCGGAAAGCGTCGGGAAAAACGCGTTCCCGATCCCAGGTGCCCAGCAGCTCGGCCTGGAAATCGGCCAGGTTCTCGCAGCGGTCGGCCGCGCGGGCCGCCGTGAAAGCACGATCCAGGGGTAGCCAGTGCGCCTCGGCACCGGCCTGGTCGAACACCTGCCAATAAAATTCCAGCGCATCGTAAGGGTCGCGCGAGGATGCGGTGGAAAAGCCGATCCTTGGCCGCTCGCGACCGGTGGTCTCGCGAGCCATCGCCACGAAGCGTTCGAAAATTTCAATGGCGGCCTCGCTGCGACTATCTTTCAGACGCACCGTTTCTCGGTGCGCACCCACCGGTTCCTGGAAATGGTCAAAAAGTTGCGATCTCGAGCGGCTGTCCAGCGTGTCATACCACTCCGCGAGGGCAGGGCTGAACTGTTCAGCCCATTCGCCGCGAGTCACGGCTTCAAGGTTCTCTGAGGCCATCTGATCCAGCGCTGCCCGCCACTTGGACGCGGCAGTGGGGTCGGCGAATTCACCCAGGCTGGCCTGCCAGCGTTCCACACGAGCCTTGGTGGCTCGATAAAGGTAGGTGTCCAGTGCCTGCTCGGGCCACTCCATGCGGGTCTTGCAGCTTCGCGTCGCCATGGAGCTGCAGACGGGCAAACTGCCGCCGGCGAGCAGAATCTGGGCGTCGCCGGGTTGGGGCACAGCAGCGGTCAGGACGGATAGACACAAGCAGAGTCGATGAAACACGTTTCGGTACCCGCCCTGGGCGAAAGTCGACAAGCTATCTCAAGCCGTTTCACCTTGGCAAGTCCACCGGAATCCGCTCGGGGTCTACAAGGCCACTGCGACCTGGCCGAGCATGCGCTCGACGGTGAAAAAATCGACCTGGCCGGATTCCAGTTTTTCCAGCTCCTCGTCGCTGGAGCAGACGATTTCGCCCAGCGCCTCAAAGCCCCCCACGACGCCTGCCAGCCCTTCGGCACGCGACCGACGCTGGTGGCGCGGGACAAAATACAGATCCAGCTCGGAGCCGGTCTGGCTGGCGATGATATTGGCGGTGGCGTCGTCATCGGCTCCGGGACCATGGAGCCAGTTGTCTGCCCACATCAGGGCCTGTTGTCGAACTTGCTCTTTGTCCCCGTGCCAGTGCCTGAAGCTCAGCGGATAGGCAGGTGGGCCGCCGGCATTGGTGCCGGTTTGCCTGGCTGCGACCTCCAGCGGCATTCTGCCCAGCGGGTCGGTGCGCGGAATGGCGTGGAGGTGCAGGTGATGCGGAATCGAAGCCCCGGCGCCAACGCCGTTGTAAAAGGTCAGCCAGCCCGGCAAAAGCGCGGCGATATCGACGATGTCGTCGATCAGCGATTCCAGACTGAGCGCGCCCGGCACTCGCCAGTGCTGCGGGAGGTGCTCCCGTGCGGCGATGACGCTGTGGCCGGATACCAGCGGGAAAGGGTTCATCCACGCCGTGTAGCGGCCGTTGACCGCGCTCAGATGATACCCGGCTTCGGCGCCTTGCTGCTGCCACCAGATATTTCCGGCACACAGGAAGCAGCCGCCGTTAACCGTCTCCTGCGGTTCTGAAAAGGGTGCGCGTCCGGCACCCTGAAAGCGGCGAGCTCTGGCGGGATTGTACTGGGCGCTGAAGTGGCGTTCCGGATGATCCGGATGTTGCAGCCGGAAACGGCGCAGCTCGTGCAGCTCATCCCGAATGAAGCCGCTGTGGATCTGATGCTCGCGCAGGGCGAACAGGCTGGCGCCCAGGCCGGCCCGCCGCTCGACGAGATCCAGGTGGATTTGCAGCGCCTGCCAGCTGTCGTCGTAGGCTTGTTTGCTGAGTACGTCCATATCGGTTCAGCAACGATGGGTACCGCTCGGCATTCAACAAGTGCGTGAGTATAATCATGCGCAAATCACAAAGATGGCAATGCAGTGAAAGGCGACAGCATCCTGGTCGAACCGCATCATGAAAAGGCCGCCGCGAGCGTGCTTCAACTGATCAAGAAACGGCCCGGTGGACGGAAAGACCGCCTGGTAATCAGCGTCGCCGGTGAGTCCGGCGCGGGCAAATCCGAAATCGGCGAGGCCCTGGCGCGACTTTTCGAAGCCGAGGGTCATCCCAGTCTTCTGGTACAGCAGGACGATTACTTCGTCCATCCGCCCAGAAGCAACGATCGCGCCCGTCGTGAGAGCATCGACTGGGTGGGTCCCGGCGAAGTCCGGCTCGATCTGATGGAGCAGCATCTGGCGCTGTTTCGCGAAGGTGCGAGACTGAGCAAGCCGCTGGTGCGCTATCTCGAGGATCGAATCGACGAAGTCGAGGTGGATATGGCCCCCTACGAGGTCGCCATTGTCGAAGGAACCTATGTGACTTTGCTCAAGCGAGTGGATATCCGGATCTTCATCACCCGTGATTATCACGCAACGCGCGCCCATCGCGAAAAGCGTCGCCGCCATGACAGTGAACTCGACCCTTTCATCGACCAGGTGCTGGCGATCGAGCACAGCATCATTTCGGCCCATCGCGAGCTGGCCGATATCCTGATTCATGACGATTACAGCGCAAGCCCGGTGCGGGCAACGCATGATCTCCTGCATGCCGTCGAGCAGCCGCCAGAGTCGGCTTCATGAAAATCGCCTTTCTCAACCCCCAGGGCAACTTCGACCGCGATGATTCCTACCTGACCGAACATCCGGACTTCGGCGGCCAGCTGGTCTATGTCAAGGAAGTCGCCCTGGCGCTGGGACGTCTGGGTGTAGAAGTTGATGTCGTGACCCGGCGCATCGACGACCCCGACTGGCCCGGCTTCGACCAGGCGCTGGATGACTTTGGTCTGCTCGAGGACCAGGTCCGCATCGTTCGCCTCGAATGTGGCGGGCCTGAATTCCTGGCCAAGGAAGACCTGTGGCCGCATTTGCCGCAGTTTGCGCAAGCCGCTGTCGATTTCTACCGTGATCAGGCTCCGGGCTTCGCCACGACGCACTACGCCGACGGCGGCTATCTGGGCGCGTTGCTGCAGGCGCAAACGGGTCTGGGCTTTACCTTTACCGGCCATTCTCTTGGCGCGCAGAAGCTCGATAAACTGGGGGCGGACGCCGATAACTTCGACGAAATCGACGCGCGTTTCAAGTTTTCGCGGCGGATCGCCGCTGAAAGACTCAGCATGTCGCGGAGTGCCGCCATCATCACCTCGACCGAGGACGAGCGTCGTCAGCAGTATGCTCACCCCCTGTATCACGGCGCGGTGGATCCGGCCGACGATGCCCGGTTTCGGGTCATTCCGCCAGGCATCAATACCGAAATCTTCAACGAAAACGCCGACCACGACCCGCGCGAGTGGTTGGAAAAGCTGCGTGCGGCCATTCGTATGCCGGATTCGCCGCACGTCGTGGTTTCCAGTCGTCTTGATGCCAAGAAAAATGTGGGCGGCGTGGTCGAGGCTTATCTGGGCAGTCGAGAACTGCAGGAGGCGGCCGGACTGGCGCTGTTCGTGCGCGGTGTGGACGACCCCTGGACCGAGCTGGACCGGCTGAAAAAAGCCGAGCAGGGCGTGCTCAAGCCCATCCTGGCGCGCATCGAAGCGGCCGGCTTGCGCGATCGGGTGAGCTTCATCAACGCCCGGTCGCAGCGCGAGCTGGCGGCGGCTTATCGGTTGTTTGCCCGGCAGGGTTCAGTGTTTGCATTGCCGTCGCTGTTCGAACCCTTCGGTCTGGCGCCCATCGAGGCCGCGGCCTGTGGCCTGGCGGTGGTGGCGACGCAAAACGGCGGTCCGGTCGAGATTTTCGCCGGTGGAGCGGGCCTGCTGATGGATCCGGAGGATCCGGTGGACATGGCGCGTGCGCTTCGCCAGGGCCTGGCCGATCAGCAGCGCCTGGCCGCGGCCGGGATCGAGCGGGTGCTCAGCACGTATACCTGGGATCGCACCGCGAGCGCTTATCTGAAATTGATCGAGGAAAAAATGGCCGCGGGTTCTGCCGCGCAAAAGCCGGTTGATGAGCTGGATGCCGACGCGCTGATCCGCCGCTACCTGTCAGACCAGGGCAATTGATTCAGTCGATCTGGTCCGGGATATGGCAATAGTCCGGCGGCTGATAGCGCCGTTCCTGGCCCAGCATTTCGCGATTGACCACCACGACGCCTTTCTCGGTGACGTGAAAGCGCTCGGCGTCGCGAGCATGGTCCTGGCCGATGACGGTGTTCGGCGGGACGATGCAGCCGTTGTCGAGCAAAACGTTTTTCAGCCGGGAGCCTTCGCCGATTTCGCAGCCGGCATGAATGAGGCACCCTTCCAGTTCGCAGTCGTTGTGGATGCGGCAATCGTTGAAGACCAGGCTTCTGACGACGCTTGAATCGGAAACGATACAGCCGTTGCCGATGATGGCATCGACGACGGTGCAGCCGCCGCGCGGACCGTGATCAGTGAATTTCGCCGGCGGGCCTTGGACCGGATAGGTGAATATGGGCCAATCCGAGGCATGCACGTCCAGCGCTGGTTGATCCGACAGCAACTCCATGTTGGCCTCGTACAGGGCATCCAGCGTGCCGACATCGCGCCAGTACGGTTCGCCCTGGGCGGCACGCTCAAGCGGAAAGGCCAATAGGTTCTTGCCTTCGGCGATGGAGCGCGGAATGATGTCCTTGCCGAAATCATGGCTGGAGCCCTCGGCACGGGCGTCGGTCTCCAGTGCCTCGCGCAGGAAGTCCGAGTTGAAAATGTAAATGCCCATGCTGACCAGGGCATGGTCCGGTTCGTTCGGGATTGCTTCGGGTTGGTCGGGTTTTTCGCTGAAGCCGCGAATCCAGTGGTCCTGGTCGACCTGCATGACGCCGAAGGCGCGGGCATCGGCTAGCGAGACCTTGTTGCAGGCGACGGTCATGTCGGCGCCGGCCCGCACGTGCTCTGCGAGCATTTCGCCGTAGTCCATTTTGTAAATGTGGTCGCCTGCAAGGATGATCGTGTACCTGTGGCCGTAGGCTTCCAGGATGTCCAGACTTTGAAAGACGGCATCGGCCGTGCCCTGGTACCAGGTCTCATCCTCCAGCCACTGCTGGGCCGGAACGATATCGAGGATATCGCCGTGATCGGTGTTGAGCTTCCGCCACCCGACCATCAGGTGCCTGATCAAGGAGTGCGACTTGTACTGGGTCAATACTGCGACCCGGCGGATACCGGAATGCAGGCAATTCGACAAAGCAAAATCAATGATCCGGAACTGACCGCCGAATGGAACCGCCGGTTTGGCTCGCCAGTTGGTCAGCATTTCCAGGCGAGTGCCGCGGCCGCCGGCCAGAATGAGCGCCTGGGTCTGACGGGTCAGGCGGCTGACGTATCGAGCTGAGGACATGATTCAGATCACCACTGAGGCCTATCTGAAGAGTACCGAATAGCGGCCGTGCGGGGCATGACGGGGGTCAAAAAAGGGCGCTGCGATGATCGCAGCGCCCTGTGCGCAGGCGGTGTTGCTGTTTTTTTTAATTAACGAGCGAGGATGTTGCCGGTGTTGTAGGACACGCGCAAGCCCAGACCGAACATGTTCTCGCTGCCCATTGCATCGCGCTCTGTGCGGCGGAAACCGCCGTGGAAAGCGACGCCGGGCCGCAGTGCGTAACGGGCACCGACCATGAAGTACTCACCGTCGTTATCGCGGCCGTCGCGGTCATCGCTGAACTGGCTGTAGCCGACTGAATAGGTCACCTGGTTGATCCGGTAGCTGGCCGACAAGGTCAGGAATTCACCGTCCTCGACCCCGCTGTCGCGCCATTCATACCGCGCCGCCAGGGCCAGCGGACCCTCGGCGTAACGGACGCCGATCTTCGTGCCCTCGCGATCATCCGGACCGCCGCGATACTCGCTGCCGTCGATGTAGGCCAGCAAGAGCTGAACCGGACCAACCGGGGCGAGCACGGAAAATGAATAAGTGTTGTCGCCGCGCGTATCGCCGGTGCCTGGATCGGAGCTGTCGTCGACGGCGACGAACCCGGCAACTCGCACGCCGTTGATGTTGTGGTCGTAGCGCACCGAGCGATTGAAGAAGCCGCCGTGGCCGAATGCGCCGAATGAGACACCCTGGTTACCACGAGCCTGCAGGAAGGTGGCGTTGAACGGGTCCCATCC
>CAZUTZ010000052.1:9170-12087 GCA_964623655.1 uncultured Wenzhouxiangella sp. | reverse complement strand
AAGACATTCTGCCGATGGCCGAACACTTCGCCATGCGCATGAGCCGGGAGCTCGGCCACGAACTGTTTGCCGGATTCTCCCGCCCCGTCGCCGAACAACTGCTTCGCCATGACTGGCCGGGCAACGTCCGCGAGCTCAAGAACGTGGTCGAGCGCGCCGTCTACCGCAACGCTGACCCCGAAGAGCCAATCGACCGCCTGATTCTCGACCCCTTTCGTTCACCCTGGCGGCCGGTGTCAGCCGCCGGCGTTGAAAAAGGCCGCTCGCTGCCGCCTGATCCGGCCGAAGAAGTCGTCGACCTCCGGGCCTGGCTCAATGAACAGGAGAAAACCATGGTTGAGCGCGCGCTGGAATCCTGTCAGGGCCACCAGGCGAGAGCCGCCGAGCGCCTGGGCCTGAGTTACGACCAGCTGCGCGGCATTCTGCGCAAGCACGGTTTGTCAGGACGCTGATGAAGACCTTCGAACACTGCGCGTCGGCACGGTCCAGAACAACAGCGCGATCAGGATCAGGCCGATACCGACGGTGAGCCCGAAATAAGCCCTCTGGTCGGCACCGGGCCAGATCACGGCCCGGTGCGGCCGATTCGGATCATAGTGGACCAGGATCTGCCCACCGGGAACGTATTTTCGCAATTCGTCGTCGGCCTGAATGCGGGTCCTGCCGCCGAGCTGGCGGCTGAACTCGAGCCGGTTGCCCTCGTAAACCTCGCCGTCAACCTCATATTGATACCCCACACGAATCGACCAGCCCCGCCCGGCCTGGCCACCGGCGACCTGATCGGATTCGGCATGCAGTACCTCACCAACCACGGTTGGCCACTGCAGGCTGAGGTGGCCATCCAGCAGCAACCGGGCGCGATCCTGAATCAGGCTGACAGCCAGGATGAAAACGATGACCGCCGCAATCCGACGCGCCTTTTTCTGCCCGACTCGCTCCATCCCGACCTTCAGTGACGGCGGCCGGATTCGTTGGCGCGCAGCACCCGGAGCACATTGCCGCCCCACAGCGCCCGAATCTCTTCTTGGCTGTAGCCCCGACGCATCAGTTCGCGGGTGACGTTGACCGTCTCGGTGGCATCGTCCCAGCCCTCGACGCCGCCACCGCCGTCGAAATCCGAGGAGATGCCAACATGGTCAATGCCGATCAGATCGACGGCATAGTCGATGTGGTCGACAAACTGCTCCAGGGTGACGTCCGGATAGCGACGCCGCAATGCTCCGAGCTCGCGCACGTAGCTTGCCCGGTCCTCGCGGCTGGCTTCACCCCAGCCGTCCGGCAGATAGCGCTCGCGCAATTCCGCCTGGCCGGACTCGACCGCAGGATAAAGATCGGCCACGTAGCTGCGGAACGCGACCATCTGGGCGACGCCGTTGTTGTCGCGAATGGCCTTGAGCTGCTCATCGTCCAGGTTACGCAGATTTTCGTGCACGCCCATGGCGCTGGAATGCGAAGCAATGACCGGCAATCGCGACAATTCGACCGCCTCAAGCATGCTGCGACGCCCGACGTGGGAGACATCGACCAGGATGCCGTGGTCGTTCAGAGCCGCGATCAGCTCTCGCCCCAATTCGGTCAGACCCGGATCCTCGTCTGAATCGCCCAGGTTCGGCAACGGGTTGGAGCTGCCGCCGAACTGGTTATGGCCAAAGTGGGTCAGGCCGACATAGCGCAGCCCCCGCTCGGCCCACTTGGGGACATCGTTCACACTTTCCCCCAGCGGATAGCCGTTTTCCATGCCCAACAGGGCAACCAGTCGGCCGGATTCATGGATGGTCTCGACTTCATCGGCCGTGCGAGCCAGGCCGATCTGGTTCGGGTAAGCCCGCACCATGCGCTTGATCGACTGATACATGTGCTCGGCCCGCGCATGTGCGGCTTCAAAGCCTTCGCTGTCAAGCGCACCCTGACCCACGTAAACAATGAAAAAAGCCGCATCCAGGCCGCCTGCCCGCATCTTGGGCAGATCGACCTGGGCGTTGGTAAAGCCGCCGGGGTCGAGCTGTGCGGTGGCAAAGCCTTCACCGATATCGACGTGGGTGTCGATCGTCAGTATTTGCGAGTGAAGTTCCCAGGCCTCTGCTTCCGACACTTCGCGCGGACTGCGGTCGGCCAGCGCGGAAACCGAGATAAAAAGGCAGCCCAACAGCAGCGTCAGGCTTTTCAACCAGACTACTGGCATCACTTCAGTTGTCACACTTTCGTTCATAGCGCTCCGATCATAACCGGAGGATGTGACTGGTTGGGTCGGGTTGTACTCAGGTCAACAAGCTGATCCCGACGCGCCGCCATCGCGTCGAATACTTGCCGCGGCCCATCGAGTCGGGCATGATGCCGACGCATGGATGCGGGTGCGTGCATCCGAAAAAACAATCCGCAACAAAGCTATTGGTGGAGGCAGTGCATGGACTCTGATCAGCTCTCAGATCGAATTGAATCATCGCCACCCGACCCGGCGGCGATTCCATTGCCGGCGCGAATCCGGTTTTGCAACATGGCGCGATGGCGTCGATCATGGATCGTCCTGCTGCTCGCGCTGTTTCTGGCAGCGCCGGCCATCAAGGCCGAAACTGCACCCATCGTGCAGCTGGAACCGGCCGTTGGGCACGCCGAGCAGTCACGCCCGCTGAACCACCCAAAAGCCGTCGACGGTGACAGGCTAGCCGGCTTGCTGGCCAGTCTCAGCTATGAAGAGCCCGGCCTGTTGGGTCGGACCACTCAGCGCAACGTGTTCGCTGACGAGGAGCTCGACACACTCGTCCCGCTATTGGTCGAGGCACTTGCCGAGGCAGGTCCGGCCGAGCAGATTCGCTTTGCCTCCTTCAGCCGACGCTCCGGCCTTCTTGGCCAGCAGCTGAAAACCGAGGCCGTTGCTTTCATCGATTCGGCCGATCAGTTCAACCTGGCTTTTACCGAT
>CAZUTZ010000052.1:0-9070 GCA_964623655.1 uncultured Wenzhouxiangella sp. | reverse complement strand
CGAGGCCGTTGCTTTCATCGATTCGGCCGATCAGTTCAACCTGGCTTTTACCGATGTCCATACCTTCGCCGGACCCGATGAAGACTATTTTGAATTTCTGGCCTTGAGCAATCACGATCCCTTGGCGATCGACCGCCATCTGCTTCGCCTCGACTCAGACAGCGCCGCCTGGTCGCTGAAGTCCGACCGACCCCTTTGGGCTCTGGCCGAATTATCTGCGTCGGCAGCCGCCCAGCCGCCACCAGAGCTAGCAGCCGACGAGCCCGAAAAACACCCGGCGACAGCCGATGCAACGAGGCCAACGCAGACGCCGAGCGCCGAGCCGGCTGATCATGAACAGACCTCGGGCGAGTCGGCTGCCGGCATGGAAGCCGAGATCAGGCAGCGTCTCGAGTTCCTCAAAGCGCTGTATGACGACGGCTTGATCAGCGAGGCGGAATACGAGGAACAGCGACGGGAAGCGCTGCGCCGGTTGGATTAAGGAACCGCCGAATCATCATGTGCGGGCATGACGATCTGGATGATTTCGCTGCTCCTGCGGCCGACCGGCCAACCCAGAGATGACTGAATCGCCTCAAAGCTCAACCGAAGAATACGCGGTCCGGCAGTGGATCGGTCTGATCGGCGGTCCGGTCGTTTTCCTGGTCTTGCTGCTGCTGCCGGCGCCGGAGGGCATGTCGGAGGCCGCCTGGGCCACGGCCGCTGTCGGGACGCTGATGGCCACCTGGTGGATTACCGAAGCCATCCCCATACCGGCTACCGCCCTGCTGCCGCTGCCGCTGTTTCCGATTCTCGGCATCGGCAGCATCGCCCAGGCCGCGGAACCGTTTGCCAACCCGCTGATTTTCCTCTTCATGGGCGGCTTCATGATTGCCATTGCCATGCAGCGCTGGAACCTGCACCGGCGCATCGCTCTGGGCATCATCAGCCGGGTCGGCACGCGCCCCGGCTCGATCATCTTCGGCTTCATGCTGGCCTCGGCCTTTTTGAGCATGTGGGTCAGCAATACGGCCACGGCGCTGATGATGCTGCCGATCGCCATGTCGGTAGTTGGCTTGAGCAAGAAATTGCCGCAAACCACCGAACAGGAAAAACGCGAGTTGAAGCACTTCGGTATCGTGCTGGTGCTGGCCATTGCCTATGCCTGCAACATCGGCGGCATGGGTACCCTGATCGGGACGCCGCCGAACGCCTTGCTGGCCGCCTTCGTGCTCGATAACTACGGTATTGAAATCGGCTTTGCCCAGTGGATGCTGTTCGGCATTCCCCTGGTCCTGGTCGGACTGCCGCTGGCCTATCTGCTGCTGACCAAACTGAGCTTTCCGGTGCATCTGACTGAATTGCCGGGCGGTTCGGACGTGATTGGCGAAGAGAAAAAGCGTCTGGGCACCATCAGCACTGAGGAAATCAAGGTGGCGGTTGTCTTCGGCGTGACTGCGTTGGCCTGGATCTTCCGCGAGCTGTTGGAACGAATCATCCCGGGGATCAGCGATGCCGGCATCGCGATTGCCGCCGGCCTGGCCCTGTTCCTGATCCCGACCAACCTGAAGAAAGGCCGCTTCCTGCTCGATTGGGACTCGGCCGAAAAGCTTCCCTGGGGCATTCTGATCCTGTTTGGCGGCGGCCTGAGCCTGGCCGCCGCTTTCACCCGCACCGGACTGGATGAATACGTCGGCCTGATGGTCGTGGGTTTCGAGGCCTGGCCGACTCTGCTGCTGCTAACCTTGTCGGTGCTGGTCATCCTGTTACTGACCGAAATGACCAGCAATACGGCGACCGCCGCGGCCTTTCTGCCAATTCTCGGGGCGGCCGCCATTGGCATTGGCGAAAATCCGCTGTTGTTCATCATTCCGGCGGCGCTGGCCGCTTCCTGCGCTTTCATGCTGCCGGTCGCCACGCCGCCGAACGCCATTGTCTACAGCAGCGGCCTGCTGACCGTCCCGATGATGGTACGCGCGGGCTTTTTTCTGAATCTGTGTTTCGTCCTGCTGGTCGTCCTGGCCGCCTACCTGCTCCTCCCTTGGGTGTTCGAAGTCGCACCCGGCGTGCTCCCGGACTGGTCGCCGGAAGAATAGTGAATGGCTTCTCTTGAGCACGCCAAGCCCCTGCAACCGCGGTCCAGCGCCCGGTATTTGCTGTGCTCGGATCTGGACCGGACGCTCATCCCCAACGGCGAACAGCCGGAGTCTCCGGCAGCCCGGGAGACTTTGCGAACCGTGGTCGAACGCGCCGCCTTCTGCGTGGTTTACGTCACCGGCCGCAACCGCCCTTTGGTTGAGGCGGCGATCGAACAACACCAGCTGCCCTGGCCGGACGCGGTGATCGGGGATGTCGGCAGTCGCATCTGGTCGACCTTTGACGGCAGCTGGTCGCAATGGCCGCAGTGGGATAAGCGCCTTCGAGCTGACTGGGATGAGCAGCGGCGTGAGCAAATCCTCGCCCTGCTAGAGCTTGAGTCCGACCTCAGCGTGCAGTCGGACGATCGTCAAACCGCACTGAAGCTGAGCTTTTTCAGCCCGGCCGATGACCTGGGTGGACGTTGCCGCCGCCTGCGCCAGCTGCTGCGGTCACGTGAGCTGCCGGCCAGCATCATTGCCAGCATCGACGAAGTCGAGCAGGTCGGACTGATCGATATCCTCCCGCCGCTGGCGAGCAAGCACAGCGCGATCGAGATGCTGATGTCTTCCTGGGGCTTTCAGCACTGGAACACGGTTTGTGCCGGCGACAGCGGCAATGATTTGCCCTTCCTGACCTCGGCGCTGCAGTCCGTGCTGGTAGCCAATGCCGAAGCCACCGTACGCGAGCGCGCCCGGCGGCTGGCGGCCCGGCGCGGGCAGCAGGCCAATCTTTATCTCGCGCGCGGCGGCTTGCTGGGCATGAACGGCAACTACGCCGCCGGTGTGCTGGAGGGAATGGTGCATTATTTGCCGGAAATCGAGGACTGGCTGCAAGCCTGACCCGCCTCGCGGCATGACTTGATCAGGATCAAGAACCCAACCCGCGTTTTTGCCCAGAATCTGCGCAACTATCGCAAAGGTGTCCAACCATGCTGATTTCAGTCCCGAGACTTCTTACCCTGATCGCTGTAACCGCGCTGCTCGGCCTCGGCACTGCTGCCGGACTGACCAAAGCCGAGTTCGAGCCGCAAAACGGTGTGACCATGCACGTCTTCATGAGCGAGACCTGCCCGCACTGTCGCGCCCAGAAGCCGTTCCTGGCTGAACTCGACGAACGCCACGCCGGCCTGGAAGTCCGCGACTACGAAATCATGACCACGCGCGAGCACCATAACCTGCTGCGCAACATGGCCTCACTGCACGACGTCCAGCCCGGCTCCGTGCCGATGATTTTTGTCGGCGGGAAGGTGTGGGTCGGCGACAGCCGGCAGATCCGGCACGAGATTTCCGACCACGTCGAGGCCTGCCTGTCCGAGAGCGGCTGCCCGAGAGATTAAGGCGCTGCCGCCCGCAGCGCTGTTGGGCCACTAATGGAATACGAGCGCGGCTCCGATAGCGGCCAGCGTCGCCACCACGGGCACCAACACGGTGACGACAAAAATATCCTTGTAGGCCTCGGCATGTTTCAGGCCCATGATCGTCAACATGGCGATAACCGCACCGCTGTGCGGCAGCGAATCCAGCCCGCCTGAGGCGATGGCGGCAATCCGATGCAGCAACTCCGGCGCCACACCCATGGCCAGATAATTCTCGGCGAAAGTCTGCAGGAAAATCTGCAGGCCGCCTGAAGCCGACCCGACGATCCCGGCGACCACGCTGACCGAAACCGCCGCGGAAAGCAGCGGCGGCAGCTCCAGCGCCATGACGCCCTGGGCAAAGGCGCCGAAGCCCGCCGTCTGCGTCACCACACCGCCAAATCCGATCACCGCGGCCGTATTGAGCAAGGGCATGATGCTGTCGTTCGCGCCCGAACCCAGCGCCTCCATGAAACGACGGCGCAGGTTGGCAAAGAGGATCACGCAGACCGCCGAACCCAGCAGCAGCGCGAAGCTGGGCCAGATCACCGGCTGATCGTTGGCAAATGTCACGAGGGGACCGATCAGCGCCGTATCAGCCTCGACCAGGCCGACTCCGGTCAACAACCGCGGCACGAGGATGGTGCCAAGCACGGTGATCAAGGGCACAACGGCCAGTACCCAGGCCGGCGCATCGCGCACCTCCGGCGTCATTTTTTCCATGGCCGCGTCCTGCGGGTTGGGCTCGTAGCCTTCCGACCGGGTCCGGGCCCACTGCCACTGGTTTTCCAGATAAAGCCAGCCGCCCAGCGCCATCACCGCCGCGCCCACCAGACCGGGGAAAATGCCTGCGAACAGATCGGTGCCCAGCGCGGAAGCGGCAATCACGTTCTGGATGGAGGGCGTGCCGGGCAGCGCGGTCATGGTGAAAGTCCCCGCACCCAGGGCCGCAGCGCCGCAGAACAGACGCTTGGGCAGGTTGGCCTGCCGCATCAGCGCAATCCCCAGCGGATACATCGTGAAGATGACCACGAAGACCACCACGCCACCATAGGTCAGCGCCGCGCAGACCAGAATGGTGACCAGCAAAGTGCGTTCCGCGCCCAGGCGGTCGATCACGGCGCGCGCGATGGAAGTGGTCGCCCCGCTGGCGGCCATCATCTTGCCGAAAATCGCGCCGGTCAGGAATAAAACGAAAAACTGCCCGGCAAAGGTGAAAGCACCCAGCGGTCCGAAGGCGAAATATTCAAGCACGATGCCGTCGACGCCCAAGCCGTTGCTCAGGCCCACGATCAGGCTGGCCAGCAGTGCCGCGATCAGGATATTGACGCCGCGCAGCGCCATCACGATCAGCGCCGCCAGACCCAGCAGCAAACCCAGGTTTCCGATCATTGTTGTTGCTCGCCCCGATTGTTGTTTTTTGTTCCGGCTAAGCTACGGGAGGGTAACGGCCGGGTCAATCTCCAGGCGAGTCGTCAAGCCGCTACAATCCTCTGGCTTCTACCGCTAACTGACACCCACCCATGTCCAACCGAGCGCTCAATCGCCCGATCACGATCGGCGGCGTCGAGGTCCGCCCCGGCGAGCGGCGGCGCCTGGAGCTGGAGGTCGGCCGTTTCTACACCTACACGCCCACCACCATGCCGATCCAGGTCATCTGCGGCCGGCGCGCCGGGCCGGTGATGTTTGTCAGCGCGGCCATCCACGGCGATGAGCTCAACGGCGTGGAAATCATCCGCCGGCTGTTGCGGGTGCCGCAACTCGATCGACTGCGCGGCACGCTGATTGCGGTACCCATCGTCAATTTGTACGGCTTCATCAATACCAGCCGTTATCTGCCCGATCGCCGTGACCTGAACCGCAGTTTCCCCGGATCCAACAGTGGCTCCATGGCCGCGCGCATCGCCGATCTGTTCATGCGCGAGATCGTCCAGCGCTGCACGCATGGCATTGATTTGCATACCGGCGCCATCCATCGCTCCAATCTGCCGCAGATCCGGGCCAATCTCGACCATGCCGAAACCCTGGCCCTGGCGCGCGCCTTCGGCACCCCGGTCATTCTCAACAGCGCCATCCGCGACGGCTCACTGCGCGCCTCGGCCGCGGAGGTCGATGTGCCCATCCTGCTCTACGAGGCCGGCGAAGCGCTGCGCCTGGACGAGTTGTGCATTCGCGGCGGCGTTGAGGGCATTGTGCGCGTCATGCGCGCTCTGGGCATGCTGGCCAAGAGCCGGCGCAAGCCGCCGCCGGAACCGATCGTGGCCCGTTCCAGTGCCTGGGTGCGTGCACCGCAAAGCGGCGTGTTTCGCAGCTATAGCGGACTGGGGGAGCGGGTCGTTCGCGACCAGACGGTGCTCGGTGCGGTGTCGGATCCCTTTGGCGAGCGCGAGCTCGAAATTCGCGCGCCGTTCAGCGGCATCGTCATCGGGCGCCTGAACCTGCCGCTGGTCAACGAAGGCGACGCCGTATTCCACATTGCCCGCTTCAACCGCACCGACGTGGCCATCGAACGCATCGAGGATTATCAGGAAACCATGGAAGCCGAAGATTTTCCCTGGGTTGACGTACCCAACGGTTCGGTGACGCCGTGAGCGCAATCGAGGCTGATGAGCGCGTGCCGCCTGATCTCGTCCAGGCCCTGAAGCAGGCCGGACGAATCGCAGTCCTGACCGGTGCCGGCATGTCGGCCGAATCCGGGGTGCCGACTTTTCGGGAAGCCCAGACCGGGCTGTGGGCGCGTTACGACCCGATGGACCTGGCCACACCCGAAGCCTTCGAGCGCGAGCCTGGACGGGTATGGGACTGGTACCAGTGGCGACGCGAGTTGATTGATCAGACCCGACCCAACGCCGGTCACCATGCGCTGGCCGCACTGGAAGGCCGCGCTGGAGAGTTGACCCTGATCACGCAAAACGTCGATGGCTTCCACCAGCAGGCCGGCTCCAGCGAGGTATTGGAACTGCACGGCAACATCGCTCGCAGCATGTGCTCGATCACCCGGAAAACCATAGAGCAGGACTGGCTTGATCAGCATCATGATTGTTCGCCGGTGCCCTCCCCGCATGATCCGCAGGGCCTGGCCCGTCCGGACGTGGTCTGGTTCGGTGAAAGCCTGAACATTGACACCCTGAACGCGGCTTTTGCTGCCGCCGCCGACTGTGATCTGATCCTCGTGATCGGCACCTCCGGGCTGGTCCACCCGGCCGCCGGTATTCCCGTGCTGGCCGTCGAGCAGGGCGCGATGATGGTGGAGATCAACCCGGTTGCTTCGGAACTCAGCCGGTATGCCCGCTGGCGGCTGCAGGGTGGCTCGGCCACCTGGCTGCCGCGCCTGCTCGATTCGCTGTAGAAGACTCACTCATCTATAATGGGGGGCTGGATTTTTCTTGGAGTTTCCCATGTCCTCCTCCATGCGCGCGCTCGTCAAGGCTCAGGCTGCACCCGGCATCGAAATGCGCGAGGTGCGAAAGCCCAGCGCCGGCGCCAACGAAGTGCTGATCAAGCTGGAAAAGACCGCGATCTGCGGCACGGATCTGCACATCTACAAATGGGACGACTGGGCCCAGCGCACCATCCGCACGCCGCTGGTCATCGGTCATGAATTCGTCGGCCGCATCGCCGAAATCGGCCCCGGCGTCAAAGGCTACGAAGAAGGCCAGCGCGTATCGGCTGAAGGCCATGTGGTGTGCGGCGTATGCCGCAACTGCCGCGCCGGCAAGCCGCATCTGTGTCCCTACACCGAGGGCATCGGCGTCAACCGCGACGGGGCCTTCGCCGAGTACATGGTGGTCCCGGCGTCCAATCTGTGGCCGATCCCGGACCAGATTCCCTCTGAGCTGGCCGCTTTCTTCGATCCCTTCGGCAACGCCGCCCACTGCGCGCTGCAGTTCGACCTGGTCGGCGAGGACGTATTGATCACCGGAGCCGGTCCCATCGGCATCATCGCCGCCGGTATTGCCCAACACGTCGGCGCCCGCCATATCGTGGTCAGCGACGTCAACGACTATCGCCTGGGACTCGCAGCAAAAATGGGCGCCACGCGCACCGTCAACGTGGCGCGGGAAAACCTGCGCGATGTTCTCAAGGCGCTCAATATCGACGGCTTCGACGTCGGCATGGAAATGTCCGGCCACCCCGGCGCTTTCGAGGATCTGCTGCACTGCATGTATCACGGTGGCCGTGTCGCCCTGCTGGGCATTCTGCCCAAGGGCGCCGGGGTCGACTGGGATCAGGTCATTTTCAAGGGCCTGCAGGTCCACGGCATATATGGCCGGCGCATGTATGAGACCTGGTACAAGATGACGCAGATGGTGCTCACCGGTTTTCCGCTGCACAAGGCGCTGACCCACCAGATCGCCATCGAGGACTTCGAAACCGGATTTCAGCTGATGGCCGACGGCGAGTGCGGCAAGGTCGTCTGCGACTGGAGCGGCGAAATAAAGGCGGCCTGACCGGCTACCAGCCCATCCCGCGGGCATAGGCGGTGACGAACTCATCAAAGAGCCGATCGGCGTCGAGGTCATCGAGCGCCCAGTCGCCGAGACGGCCGTGGGGCACGATGATTTCCACTCTGGCCTCGATCTCGCTGCCCGACAGGTCGAGCTCGGGGAAGGCAAAGTTGATCGGCTCGCGCAGCAGGCCGTGCACTGCGAAGGAAAATTCCTCCTGCCCGTCCACCCAGACGGTGAGCACGGCCAGGTCGGCGCTTCGCTCAACTTTGGCCGTACGCCCGAGGGCTTCCAGCTCGCGCTTGATGTCGTCCAGAACCGGGCCGGCAACCTGATCGATAAAGGCGCGGATGCGCGGCATCAATTCGCGCTGGCGCCGAGCCGCTTCGCCAATGTAGCGCTCGTGCCCGCGGACAATGAAGCGCAATTGTTCCCGCCAGTCGTCCTTGCGAGCCGCCACGCCCAGCGGGCCCGGCTTTGAGCCGGTAAATCCGCCTCGAGGCGTGGCCGCTGCCAGCGGCGCTCGCTTGCGCTTCCCGGTCAGCGCAGTCACCGGCTGCTGTGCCAGCCAGCCCCTGCCCTCGGCCGCCTGGCGCAGCACCCGCTCGGAGCGCAGCGAACGAACCAGCGCCAGGCAGATCAGCAGCATGATGACGCTGAACGGCATGGCCGTGGTGATGGCCGCCGTCTGCAGCGCGCTCAAGCCGCCGCTGACCAGCAATACAGCGGCCACCGCTCCGATCAACACGGCGCCGAAAGCGCGCCGGTACATGGGCGGATCGCGATCGCCGCCGGCGGTCAGGATATTGACGACCAGCGAGCCTGAATCGGCAGAGGTCACGAAGAAGATCGCAATGACGACAACCGCGACCAGCGAGGTCAGGGTCGCCAGCGGCAATTGCTCGAGCATGACGAAGATGACCGTGGACAAGTCCTCGCGTACGGCGTCCACCAGCGCCGCGCTCTGATTGAGCTCGAAGTGGATGGCGGTATTGCCGAAGACCGCCATCCAGAAAAACACGACCAGGGTCGGCGCCAGCAAGACCCCGGCCAGGAACTCCCGGATGCTCCGGCCGCGCGAAACCCGGGCGATGAACATGCCGACAAACGGCGACCAGCTGATCCACCAGCCCCAGTAGAACATGGTCCA
>CAZUTZ010000051.1:0-12148 GCA_964623655.1 uncultured Wenzhouxiangella sp. | reverse complement strand
TGTTGCATATTCGTAGCTGGATGTTGAGCGGCGCCCAGGCGCTGACTCTCTCGACCCCGTTGGCGGCCGACGATCGCCTGAGCGAGGTGATTGCCGACCCGGCCCGTCCGGAGGCCGAGTCCGCCCGCGACCAGTACCGCAATCCTTATGAGACGCTGAGCTTTTTCGGCCTGCGTCCCGACATGACCGTGGTCGAAATCTCGCCCTCGATGGGTTGGTATACCGAAATCCTCGGGCCCTACCTTGCTGACGACGGTCAGCTGATCGCGGCCCACTGGAACATGGAGCGCGACAACGTGCCGGAATTCATGGCGCGCGGGCGCGCCGCATTCGAAGATCGCATCGCCGACAGCGAGCGCTTTGGCAGCGTCGAGATCATCCCCTTCGATCCTCCGGCCATGACCCGTTTGGGCGAGCCGGGCAGTGCTGACATGGTGCTGACTTTCCGCAACGTGCACAGCTACAAGCGCGCCGGTACCTTCGGTGATGTGCTCGACGCGGCCTACGAAGTGCTCGACAGCGGCGGCGTGCTCGGCGTGGTGGGGCACCGTCTGCCCGAAGATCGGGAGCAGGATCCGGAAGCTCGTTCAGGTTACGTGCACCAGAGCTGGGTGGTCGAGCAGGCCGAAGCGCACGGTTTCCGCTTTGCCGAGTCTTCGGAGGTCAACGCCAACCCCCGCGATACGGCAGACCATCCGTCCGGCGTCTGGAGCCTGCCGCCTGGCTTGCGCGATGGAGAAGAGACAGCGGAGCAATTCATGGCCATCGGTGAGTCGGATCGCTTCACGCTGAAATTCGTCAAGCCCTGAAAGAGCGTTTGATGACACAGGGCCGGAGATCGTCCGGCCCGTCTTCACGGCAGATTGTTTGAGTGGGCGTATCGTTCCGTTTTATCGGTCTACGCTCGTTCCTAAGTAATGCCTGACTTACTCCGCCTCGTCTACGCCAGCAAAGCCAAGTTCGATGCATCGGGCGACAGTCCGGGCGAGGATGCGGTTCTGGCAGACATCGTGTCGCAGTGCAGGAGTAATAACGAGCCGAAAAATATCTGTGGCGTGCTGTGCTACGGCGACGGCTCCTTCTTTCAGTGCCTCGAAGGCGAGAGACCTGCTGTCGAGGAACTCTACGACCGGCTCTTGAACGATCCCAGACATCACAAGATTACCTTGCTCAGCAAACGCCCGGTGGAGCGGCGCCTGTTCAGGCAGTGGAGCATGAAGTTCATGAATGTCGACGCCAAGATTCGTCGCATGCTGCAGGTCGAAAAGCTTGAGACTTTTCAGCCGCACAGCTTCAGCGATCTGATGGTCGATCGTCTGCTCATCGAATTGAGAGATGCCTCGGAAAAGCGGCGTCCAGCGCCGATCGGCACCCAGGGTCGTGGCGCAAGCGCACGGCAAGCGGGTGCGGCGCGAGAGTTGATGCCAGGCCTGGTGTTTGCAACGGCCGCAGGTATTCTTGCCATTTCATTCGGGCTGATGCTGGCCGGCCTGATTTGACGCTCAGGGCGCGCGCGGTCTGACACATCCCCCGGTTCTGGGCAAGAATAGATGCCCATGACTGACACCAAACTGACTGTTCCCTTCGAGCGCGTACCCCTGCGCTCCTACGCCGAGCGCGCCTACCTCGACTACGCCATGTACGTGGTTCTGGACCGGGCCCTGCCGCACGTCGGCGACGGCCTCAAACCCGTGCAGCGCCGCATTGTCTACGCAATGAGCGAGCTGGGGCTGTCGGCAGCCTCCAAGCACAAGAAGTCGGCACGCACCGTAGGCGATGTGATCGGCAAGTTTCACCCACACGGCGACTCGGCCTGCTACGAGGCGATGGTGTTGATGGCCCAGCCGTTTTCCTACCGCTATCCGCTGGTCGACGGGCAGGGTAACTTCGGCTCGCCGGATGACCCGAAGTCTTTTGCCGCCATGCGCTATACCGAATCGCGCCTGGCGCCTTATGCGCGAACTCTGCGGGCTGAGCTGGGTCAGGGCACGGTCGAGTGGGTGCCGAATTTCGACGGCAGCCTGAAAGAGCCCAAACTGTTGCCGGCGCGCCTGCCCAACCTTCTGTTGAACGGCGGCCAGGGAATCGCGGTGGGCATGGCCACGGATATTCCGCCGCACAATCTGCGCGAAGTGGTCTCGGCCGTCGTTCGCCTGCTGGAGAAAAAGACCGCCAGCGTGCCCGAACTTTGCGAACACATCCAGGGACCCGATTTCCCCACCGGCGGTGAAATCGTCACCCCGCGCGCAGACATCCTGAAACTGTACGAAACCGGCCACGGCAGCGTTCGCCAGCGGGCGGTGTGGGAGCGCGAGGGCGATGAAATCATCGTCACCGCGCTGCCGCACCAGGTCTCGCCGGCCAGGGTGCTCGAGCAGATTGCCGCGCAAATGCAGGCGAAGAAACTGCCGCTGGTCGGCGATCTCCGCGATGAATCGGATCATGAACATCCGACCCGCCTGGTCATTGTGCCGCGCAGCAACCGGGTGGACGTCCAGGCGCTGATGGATCACCTGTTCGCCACCACCGACCTGGAAAAGTCGGCTCGCGTCAATCTCAACGTGATCGGCAACGACGGCCGGCCCGGCGTGCGCAATCTGAAAGAACTCCTGAACGAATGGCTGGACTTCCGTCGAGCCACCGTCACCCGGCGTCTGGAATATCGCCTGGATCAAGTGGTCGACCGCCTGCACGTGCTTGACGGTCTGCTGATCGCTTTCCTCAACATCGACGAAGTCATCCACATCATCCGCACCGAGGATGAGCCCAAGCCGGTGCTGATGGAACGCTTCGGCCTGACCGGAACCCAGGCCGAGGCCATCCTGGAGCTGAAGCTGCGCCATCTGGCCCGGCTGGAAGAGATGAAAATTCGCGGCGAGAAGGACGAGCTCGAGGCCGAACGCCGGCAGCTGGAAGCCACGCTCGAATCGCCGAAGAAACTGACCCGTCTGATTCGCGCCGAATTGTTGGCAGACGCAGAAAAGTACGGCGATGATCGTCGCTCGCGCCTGGTCGAGCGCGAGGCCGCGCAGGCGCTGAAGGAAACGGATCTGATGTCGGCTGAGCCGGTGACCGTGGTCCTGAGCGAGCAGGGCTGGGTGCGCGCCGCCAAGGGCCACGAGATCAATCCCGAAGAGCTCAACTATCGCTCGGGTGATGCGTTTCTGGCTGCTGCTCGCGGCCGCAGCAATCAGCTGGCCTGTTTTATCGATTCCAGCGGCCGCAGCTATTCGCTGCCGGCGCACGAGCTGCCCAGTGCGCGCAGTCTTGGAGAGCCGCTGACGGGACGCTTCTCACCGCCTGCCGGCGCGAGCTTTCGCAGCCTGGCAATCGGCGCGGCTGATGAACGCATCCTCGTGGCAAGTGATGCCGGCTATGGCTTCGTCACCCAGCTGGAAAACCTGCACAGTCGGCAAAAAGCCGGCAAGCAGTTGCTGACCCTGCCGGCAGGCTCCGCTGCATTGCCGCTGGCGCCGGTTGCCGATGCCGAAGAAGGCGTGCTCGTGGCGGCGACCAGCGAAGGCTATCTTCTGGCCTTTTACTTGAGCGAGCTACCGGAGCTGGCCCGCGGTAAGGGCAACAAATTGATCAACATCCCGCCCAAGGCGCGCAAGGGTGGCGAGAAGGTCGCCGGCGCCATCGCGATCGCCCAAGGTCAGGATTGCCTGGTCTGGGCCGGGCAGCGCTATCTGCGCCTGAGCTGGAATGACACCGAGCATTACTGGGGCGAGCGCGCCCAGCGTGGGCGCAAGCTGCCGCGGGGATTTCAGAAGGTGAGTCGACTGACTTTGGCTGAGTAGGATGCGGGCGGCGAGTGGCGCCGGCTGCTGACGACCCGTGGGTCAGATCGGCCTTGCCGTGCCGTCCGGTTCAGCGGCGCTTTGGTGCCACTGAAACTCCTTTCCAGTCAAGTGCGGGTTTGTCGGTTTCCCCGGTGCTCTGGGGCGCGGAGGGATGCGGCTGGACGCTGCCGGTTTCCGCGACCCACGGCTCGCCATCATCCAGCACCACTCCCCGCTTGAAGGATGGGTGCAGGGTGGTAGTCCTCAATCCGTCATCGATAAGCCTGCGCCTGCAGCTCGAACAACTTCGCATAGCGACCGTTCAGCGCCATCAACTCCTTGTGGCTGCCCAGTTCGACGATGCGTCCGTGTTCCATCACCGCGATCTGGTCGGCGCGGCGCACGGTGGAAAAGCGATGCGAGATCAGGATCAGAATCTGGTTTTTCGCCATCGCCTGGAAATGCTCGAACACCTCGGCCTCCGCCTTGGCGTCCATGGCCGCGGTCGGTTCGTCGAGGATCAGGATGTCGGCGTCGGCGCGCATGAAGGCCCGCGCCAGGGCGATTTTCTGCCACTGGCCGCCGGACAACTCCTGGCCGTCCTTGAACCAGCGGCCGAGCTGGGTCCGGTAGCCGGCCGGCAGCTCGCGCACGAACGCATCGGCCAGGCCTTTCTCTGCCGCCTCGCGCCAGCGTGACTCGTCCTCGAAATCGCGCACGTCGCCGGCGCCGATGTTGTGGCCGACCAGCCACTGGTAGCGGGCGAAGTCCTGAAAGATCACGCCGATGCGATCCTGCAGCGTGCGCAGGTCCCAGTCCTTAAGCGAGGTGCCGTCCAGGCGGATGTCGCCGCGCTCGATCTCGTAGAGCCCGGCGATCAGCTTGGTCAGCGTTGTCTTGCCCGAGCCGTTTTCGCCCACCAGCGCCAGGCTGGTGCCGGGCTTGAGCCGGAGATTGATCCCGTCCAGCGCCAGCGCCTCGCTGCCCGGATAGCGGAAAGACAGGTCTGTGATTCTGAGCCCGTCCCCGGGCTTGCGTCCCTCCGTTGCGCCGCCGCCGCGGCGTTGGCGAACGGGCAGCTCCAGGAATTCATACAGGCTGCTCAGGTACAGGTAGTCTTCGTACATGCCGTTGATCGCCGTCAGGCTGGCGCTGACCGCCGATTGGCCCTGACGGAAGACCATCAGGTACATGGTCATCTGCCCCAGCGACAGTTCACCCGCGACCGTGGCCAGCACCACCCAGGCGAAGGCAGCATAAAGCGTGGCGGTCCCCAGCAGTCCCAGGCCAAAAGCCCACCAGCCGCGCCGAATGGTGAGTGCCCGGTCCTCGCGAAAGATTTTGGCAAAAATCTTCTTGTAGCGGTCCAGCAGTCGCGGGGCCAGGCCGTACAGCTTGACTTCCTTGGTGTAGTCGTCGCGCGCCAGCACCGACTCCAGGTACATCATTTCGCGGGTTTCAGGCGAGCGCCAGCGGAACAGCCGGTAGGCCTGTCCGGCGAACCTGGCCTCGACGACAAATGCCGGCAAGCCGCCGACGATCAGCAGCAGCACGGCCCAGGGCGAAAACGCCAGCAGCAGGCCGCTGAAGCTGAAGATGGCGATGCCGTTCTGGATCACGCCGAAGGTTTTCTGCACCAGCGCCAGCGGACGCGACGAGGCCTCGCGCCGGGCCCGGGTCAGACGGTCGTAAAACTCGGCGTTTTCCAGCTGGGCCAGCTCCAGCTGCTGGGCCTTTTCCAGGATCATGACGTTGACGCGCTGACCCAGCTGCGCCCGCAGCAGGTTGTTGCAGATGTTCAGTCCGGTCTGGGCAGCCGCCATGCCGGCCACCAGCAGGGCTTCCACCGACAGCCATAGCCAGACTTCCCGGGTGCCGCCATTGCCCTCGATGGCGGCGACCACGCTGTCGACCAGCAACTTGCCCACCCAGGCGATACCGGCCGGCAGCAGGCCGGCGACCAGCGTGAGTGCGGCCAGCACCAGGGTCAGCATCGGGCTGGTTGCCCAGACCAGCGTCAGTGCTCGCCGGCCATAGGAGAAGATCAGCGCGAACTGGGCCAGCGGGCCGGGGGCCTGGGCGGGAAGGGCGGACATGACCGGCGATGATATTCGCTCGGCATCAAAATGCCTACGGTATGAGATGCTCGCCTTTTGCAGCGAATGTCCATCAAGCCTATCGCTCATCGCTCCCGGCTGTGCCAGCCCGGGACCAGCCCTTATACTGGGAAGAATGCAAAGGCCCGGGAGAGGCCGTGGGGAAGAAAATTCCGCTAATGGATTTGCTGTGGTTGCTGGCCGAAACCCAGGCCAATCCCATCCACGTGTGCGGATTGCTGCTGTTTGAAAAACCCGCAGGCCGCGATCAAATCGTGCGCCAGATCGTTGACCGCTACCGCGAGGCCCAGCCGAGCGCGCCGTTCGACTGCATTCCCGATCTTGAAGTCACCCATGCGCCGGTCTGGAAGAAGGCCGAGCACTACAACCCGCGTTATCACGTCCAGCACATCGCCCTGCCGAATGGGGCCAGCTACGAGGACTTGCTGCATCTGGTCGGTGATCTGCACGAGACCATGCTCGATCGGGCCCGTCCCCTGTTCCGCATCTGGCTGATCGACAACGTGCCGGGCAATCGCTTCGCCCTGTTCATGAAGATGCACCATGCCACGATCGACGGGGTCAGCGCCGCTCAGCGCGTCAACGCCAGCCTGAAGACCACGCGCCACCGCACGGTGCCGCCGCCGGTGTTTGCCGTCGATCTGCCGGTGCGCAAGCCGCGGCCCCCAAAGGCGCTGATCAAGCAGGTTCTTGGCGTGAGCGCGACTGCGACCAGCCAGTACCTGGCGCTGCTCGGCTCCCTGCGCAAGGGTTTGTGGAACTGGATGGGCGGCAAGACCGAGGGCAGCGTGCCGTTCGCCGCCCACCGCGGGCCGATGAATGAGCCGGTACTGAACGCGCGGACGGTGGGCACGCTGTCGCTGCCGCTGAAGGACATGCGCGAGCTGGCGCGCCAGTACGGTGTCACGCTGAATGATCTGGCCATGACCCTGATCGATGAGGGCGTTCATCGTTATCTGGTTGAGCTGGATCGACCCTTCGAGCATCGGCTCGTCGCCATGTGCCCGGTGTCGATGCGCGAAAAAGGCGATTCGGCGTCGGGCACCAAAGTCTCGGCGGTGTTTGTGCGTTTGGGCGAGCCCGGGTCGGCGGTGCAGGAAAGGCTGGCCCAGGTCTCGAACTCCATGAACGCCGCCAAGGCCGAGGTGCGTCGGATGTCCAAGGCCACGGCGCTGGGCTATGCCGCCGGTCTGATGGGAATTGCCGGTTTGACCGCCGTCACCCATGCCGACCGGGTCGCCCCGCCTTCGGCCAACCTGGTCATATCCAATATTCCCGGCTGGGAGCGCCAGCTTTACCTGCACGGCGCGCCGCTGGTGGGTGCCTACCCGGTCTCTGCCATTGCCGTGGGGGTGGGGCTCAACGCGACGGTGATTTCCTCCAACGACCGCATGGATTTCGGTTTCGTCGCCAACGGCGCCAGCCTGCGGCGACTGCCGTTGCTGGCTGACAAGGTCGAGGCCGCCTGGCAGGATCTGCAGGCCGGCGATACCGCACGCTGACCGGTTTTTAGGTAATCTGGATATGAGCTTTTGGTTTTTCTGTGTGATTCAATCGACATGAATCGCTGAAGTGGTTAGCTGGCAGACACGTACCGCCAATCTTTTGAGCCGTTTGACTGTCCGGCAGTCCTTGCGGCGGGATTTCTCCGTGGCCGAAATCCGCGACCGCATTGGCCTGATGGAGCGCTTTTTCCCAGCGATTCCGGAAGACATTGAGCTTGAGCGCGAGCCCGGCTTGAGGCACTGCGACGCCGAATGGCTGACGCCGAGCGCCGGTCCCACCGAGCGGGTCATCCTGCATTTTCCCGGCGGCGCTTTCCTGACTCGCTTCGTGCGCGCCGAGCGGCTTTTGCTGGCCCGTCTGTGCCGCTCGGCCAATGCGCGCGGTCGGCTGGTGTTTTATCGGCTCGCTCCGGAAGATCCGTATCCGGCCGGGCTGGACGATTGCCTCGAGGCCTACCAGCAGCTGCTCGACCTCGGCGTTGCGCCGCACAACATCATTGTCAGCGGGATGTCGGCCGGCGGCTGCCTGGCCCTGGCGCTGCTGCTGCGCCTGCGCGATCGGGAACTGCCGCTGCCGTCCGGCGCGGTGTTGATGTCGCCGGCCGCCGACATGACCGAGGACTCCGAGGAGGGATCGCGGGTCGATAACGCGCCATTTGATGCGGTGCTCAGCCTGGAGCGGGGCGACGATATCCGCCGCCTTTATCTGGGCGATCAGCTGGAGCTGGTCGACCATCCCTATGTGTCGCCGGTTCTGGGCGATTTTTCCGGTTTGCCGCCGCTGTATTTCCAGGTTGGCAGCAAGGAGATCCTGCTTGATGATTCGCAACGCTGCGCCGAGCGGGCGCGAGCGGCCGGCGTGCGCGCCGAGGTCGAAGTCTGGGACCGCGTGCCGCACGGCTGGCAGGCGCTGTCTTTTGCGCCCGAGTCCAAACGGGCGATCCACCGCCTCGCCGATTTCATTCGGGAGCAGACGCCATGAGCCTTGAGAACTCCTACGCCGAGACTGGCGCCGCCTATATGCGCGCGCTGCGGCGCGATCATGCCGGCCTGTCGCGGGTGCTGCGGCAAATCGACACGCAGGCTGCACACTTGACCGAGACGCCCGAGGAGGCCGGCCCCCTGCTGACCGAGGCCATGCACTACCTGCTGCGCTATCACCATGCGCATCACCATCCGCGCGAAGACCGCCTGTTCGCCCGCATTCGCGCGCGCGATTCCGCCCTGGACGCCACGCTTGCCGATTTGAGCGACGAGCATGAAGTGGGCGAAGCGGAGGCCCAACTTCTCGCCGACGAGCTGGAAGGCGCCAGTACCCGGCAGCTGCGGGGGCGTCGTGGCAGGCGACTGGCCGCGCGGGTCAACAAGTATGTCCGGCACACACGTGCCCATATGCGCCATGAGGAAGCGGTGTTTTACGCTCGCGCCGAAGCGGTGCTCAAACCGGAAGACTGGCGCGAGATCATCGACAGCGACCATGGGCCGCAGGACCCGCTGGCGGACCTGGCCGAAATGGGTCAGCACTATCCGGCACTGGCGGCGAGCCTGGGTCTGCCGGTCACTCATCTGGGCCTGCGGGAGCGGGTCGAACCGCTGAGCACCGAGCTCAAGCTGCAAATGATGGCCCTGAGCGATCTCTACGGCGGGCTGCTGCACGATGCGCTGGACCTGGGCCGCGGCAACGTCGAGCGGCTGATGGCCGTTCGCAGTCCGGGCGCGCTGGCCGGAGCGGTAAGCGACATCACCCGCGCCAACCTGGGCTTTGCGGGACGCTGCATGTTCGGCCCGCCGCGCTGGGCGGTCAACACCGGGGCGGCGCTGATCGCCGCCTCGCTCAGGCCTTATCTGGACTCGGCTCGGGACGAGGACTGAGGCCCAGTAGCAGACTGTCGGCTTCGACGAGATCGCCGACCGTTACCGCGAGCGACTCGATCTGCCCGGCGAAGGGTGCCTTGATGGAAAGCTCCATCTTCATGGCTTCCATGATCAGCAAAGTCTGACCTTCCTCGACCGCATCGCCTTCGGCGCTTCGAAGATCAAGAATCCGGCCCGGCATGGGCGCGACGATGCGTCCGTCGGTATCGGCCAGCTGCTCGCCGGCTTCAAAGCGCGTATGCCGGATCACCTGCCAGCGCTGATCCTGGTAACAGACCTCCAGGCTGTGCTCATCGCGACGATGCAGGTATAGCCGATAGCGATTCCCTTCCAGTCGCAGCGCATGGAGCGAGGCATCCAGGGACTGCAGGCCGACGGCCATGACCTGGTCTTCCAGATTGATCCGGTATTGCCCTCGCTCGCCGCCGGCCTCAATGCTGTAGCGCTGTCTGCCGCATTCCAGTTCCAGCGAGCGCATCGCGCTGGTGCCGAAGCGCCAGCCGTCGCTGCGCGCCCAGGGATCAGCCTGCTTTTCGCCGGGCTCCTGATCGCCGAGCCAGTAGGCCGCCGCCGCGGCGAGCACCTCGAGCGGCGGCAAGGCGGGCGGCAGGATGCTCGCCAGGTCGCGGTCAAGCAAGCCGGTATCCAGGCGGCCTTCGGCAAAAACCTCGGAAGCGGCCAGAGCCTGGAGAAAAGCCAGATTCGTCGTCGGGCCGGCGATCAGGCTGGCCGAAAGCGCCTCCTGAAGTCCGGCGCGGCAGGCCTGGCGGTCGGCGGCGTGAACGATCAGCTTGGCGATCATCGGATCGTAGTGCACGCTGACCTGGTCGCCGACATCAACCCCGCGATCAATGCGGACCTGCCCGCCATGCGGAAAGTCGAGCGCGCGAATCCGGCCGCTGGAAGGTACAAAGCCGCGTTCCGGGTCTTCGGCATACAGCCTTGCTTCCATGGCATGGCCCCGGGCACCGATCCGGTCCTGGGTCAACGGCAACGGTTCGCCGGCGGCCACGCGCAGCTGCCACTCGACCAGATCCTGGCCCGTGATCATTTCGGTGACCGGATGTTCAACCTGCAGGCGGGTGTTCATTTCCAGAAAGTAAAAAGCACCGCCGTCGACCAGAAATTCGACTGTGCCCGCGCCGCGGTAATCGACGGCCTCAGCGGCCCGGACGGCAGCGGCCAGCAGTTCCTGACGCAGATCCGAATCCAGATCGGGCGCGGGCGCTTCCTCGATGATCTTCTGGTGACGACGCTGGCTGGAACAGTCGCGCTCGAACAGGTGCACGGTGTTGCCGTGAGTATCGGCAAAGACCTGTGCCTCGATATGGCGCGGCCGCTCCAGGTAGCGCTCCAGGATCATGCGCTCGTCGCCGAAGGCGCCGGCTGCCTCGCGTCGAGCGGCGGCCAGGGCCTCGTTGAATTCAGCGCTTGACCGAACGACCCGCATGCCCTTGCCGCCGCCGCCGGCCGCAGCCTTGAGCATGAGCGGAAAACCGATGCGCTCGGCTTCCGCGGCCAGCCGCTCGTCGGACTGTTCGTCGCCGTGATAGCCGGGTATCAGGGGCACCCCGGCCGGCGCCATCTTCGCCTTGGCCGCGGCCTTGGAGCCCATCAGCTCCATGGTCGCCGCGCTCGGCCCGATCAGGACCAGGCCGGATTGTTCGACCGCCCGGGCGAAGTCGGGTTTTTCGGACAAAAAGCCGTATCCGGGATGAACCGCTTCGGCGCCGGTTTGCCGAGCCGCCGCGATGATCCGGTCGGCATTGAGATAGGACTCGGCCGCCGGCGCGGCGCCGATCAGGACCGACTCGTCGGCCAGACGCACGTGTCGGGCGTCGGCATCGGCCTCGGAATACACGGCGACGGTGCCGACGCCCAGGCGGCGGCAGGTGGCGATGATGCGGCAGGCGATCTCGCCGCGGTTGGCTATGAGGATTTTTTTGAACATGGTTTGGTTTTAACCGCGGTTCCTTGTCCTTACCCAATCCGGCTGCCGTTTTTCGAGAAAGGCGCTCAAGCCCTCCTGGCCTTCGGGGGAGACGCGCAGGGCGGCGATGATTTCGGAAGTGCGGCTATCCAGCGTTTGCGGATCGGCCTGGCTTGTGCTGACCAGGCGGATCAGGGATTTGACCCGGTCCTGCGCCGTGGGTCCTCCGGCCAGCAGAAGCTCGATCAGGTCATTGACATGCCCGTCCAACTGGCCCGGCGGCACGATATCGGTGATCAGCCCGATCTTTTGCGCGGTGGGAGCATCCATGCGCTCTCCGGTCAGCATGTAGCGGCGCGCATGGTTGATGCCGACGCGGGGCAAAACGAACGGCGCAATCGTGGCCGGCACCAGTCCCAGCCGGACCTCGGTCAGGCCAAAGCGGGCGTGTTCCAGCGCGACGCTCAGGTCGCAGCAGGCGATCAGTCCAACCCCGCCGCCGAAGGCGTGGCCGTTGACCCGGGCGATGGTCGGGCAGGGCAGCTGATCAAGCCGGCGCAGCATGGCCGCGAGGCGCCGGGCATCGTCGCGATTCTCGCTCTCGCTGGCCTGGGCCATGTCGCGCATCCAGTTCAGATCGGCGCCGGCCGAAAACGAATGGCCCGAGCCGGTCAGAACCAGCACCCGCACTTCCTGCCTGGCCACTTGCTCGAAAGCCTCGTACAGCGCATTCACCAGCTCGGCGTTGAACGCGTTGTGCACGGCGGGCCGATTCAGCGTCAGCGTGGCAACGCCGCGGTCGTCGATTGAACTTTCCAGTATCTCGGTCATTTTTGTCCAGTTTGTTTGATGTCAGGGGACCAGGGACCAGGGACCAGGGACCAGGAAACCGGTGACATTCGGCGTTGCCGCAAGGCATAGCCGACCTCCCCACTGGTC
>CAZUTZ010000050.1:0-12177 GCA_964623655.1 uncultured Wenzhouxiangella sp. | reverse complement strand
CAAGGTGGTCCGGTCGAGCACGATGCGCTTCAGCGCCCGGGCGAGATTTCGCTCCTGGATCGGACTCAAGCGGGCGTTGACCAGAACCAGGGCGATGTCTTCACCATCGGCCAGCTGGCGGACTTCGTCGACCTTGCCGGCGCCGACATAGAATTTCGGGTCGGGCCGATCGCGCGGCGCCTGAACTTCAGCGATGATCTCCAGCCCCGCCGACTCGGCCAGGCGCCGAAATTCTTCCCGGCTGTCGGCGTCATCCGACGCCGTGACGACCGGATGCAGCAGCAGCGTGCGGTTCGACTGGGCGCGAACCGGCGATTCTTCGGTCGAAATCAGGAGTCTTCGTCCTCCGTATCCTGCGCCAATCGAACGTTACGCGCCGGCACGATGGTCGAGATGGCGTGCTTGTAAATCATCTGGCTGACAGAATTTTTCAGCAAAACAACAAAATTGTCGAATGATTCGATCTGTCCCTGCAGCTTGATACCGTTGACCAGATAAATGGATACCGGTACCCGCTCGCGGCGCAGGGCGTTCAAGAATGGATCCTGCAATGATTGCCCCTTGGACATTTGTGAGCTCCTTTCCGTGGCGCTGTGTCGTTATTGTTCGGTGGGCGGAAGATGAAGCCGCTTGCCACTTGTCCCAGCCGGACTTCAGCGCCTTGCGCGCGCCATGAAACCGGCGGACTGCCTGATGACCATGTCTGATGACTGCCAATATTCTGGATCATACCAGAGGGTCTGCGCAAATCTGCGAAAACCCGTCAGCTGCCGCTTGGCAAGCTGCCGCGTTGCGGCGATGATTCGCTCAGTCAACTCGGCCCGGTCCGTGGTGCCGTCCAGATACTCCCAGACCTGCCGATAACCCACGCTGCGCATGGCCGGATGATCGGCTCGCAGAGCCGGCCGCCGACGCAGGCACTCGACCTCTTCGATCAAACCCTGCTCCAGCATCAATTCAACCCGCCGGGCAATGCGCGCATGCAAGCGCTTGCGCGAAGCGGCCGTCAGAACGATGCGGAGGCTCGGAAAACGCGGCAGCCGCGGCTGCCGGTGCTGTTGGCTCAACCCCTTGCCGGTCAGCTCCAGTACCTCGAGCGCGCGCTGGATGCGCTGCGCATCGCCGGGACGAATGCGCCGTGCGGTGGCCGGGTCGGCCGCCGCCAGCCTTCGGTGCAGTTCGGGCCAGCCATGCTGCCGGGCCTGCCGGGCAATGCGCCCGCGCAGCGCGGGATCGGCCTGGGGCAAGTCGTCAAGACCGTAGAGCAAGGCGCGAAAATACAGATTGCTGCCGCCGACCAGCACCGGCATAAGGCCGTTTGCAGCTGCCGAGCGCATGGCGGCCTCGGCATCGGCCACGAATTCGGCCGCCGAATAGGCCTGTTCCGGGTCGCGAATATCGATGAGCGCATGCGGATAGCGGGCCAGCATGCCAGCATCCAATTTGGCTGAACCCACGTCCAGTCCGCGATAGACCTGGGCCGAGTCCACGCTGATCAGGTTGACCGGCAGGCGATCAAACAGGGCCAGCGCCATGTCCGTCTTGCCCGCCGCCGTCGGGCCCATCAGCAGGATGGCCGGCGGCAGCCGGGGATAGTCGGTGCTACCGGCCACGCAAAAACAGCTGATCGAGCGCCTTCATGTCCAGCTGAACCCAGGTCGGACGGCCGTGGTTGCATTGATCGCTGCGCTCGGTGCGCTCCATGTCGCGCAGCAGGGCGTTCATTTCATCCAGATTGAGGCGGCGATTGGCCCGGACCGAGCCGTGACAGGCCATGCTGGAAAACATCTGGTCGATTTGCGACTCGACGCGATCACTCTGCCCCAGCTCGACCAGATCGGCCAGTACATCGCGAACCAGTTGCAGCACGTAACCCCCGGCCAGCAGCGCCGGCACCGAGCGAATGGTCACCGACTCCGGCCCGGAAGCCTGCAGCTCGAAGCCCAGCCGGCCCAGCGCATGGCCGTGGTGCTCGAGGGCGCGCAACTCGGCGGAAGATACCGCCAGACGCTCCGGCACCAGCAGCGTTTGGGACTTGACCCGCGCCTCGCTCCAGGCCTGCTTGAGCTGCTCGTAGACGATGCGTTCGTGGGCGGCGTGCATGTCCACGAGCACCAGGCCGTGGGCGTTTTCGGCCAGGACGAAAATCCCGTGCACCTGAGCCAGCGCAAAGCCCAGCGGCGGGACATCCTGAGTGTCCGGACCCTGGTGGTTGGTCGGGCCGGAAGACGAAGCCGGCGGCGCAGCCGCCAGACGGCCGTAGCGCGCCATGGCCTCGCTCACGCTCAGACCCAGACCACCCTGTCCGCCCTCGCCGGACCAGACCGGCGCCGCGCTGGCTGTGGCCGCTTCGGTCGCTTCACGCGGCCGGGTTTCGCTCAGGGCTCGATGCAGGCTGGAAAAGAGAAAATCGTGGACCCGGCGCCCATCGCGGAAACGGACCTCGGTTTTTTGCGGATGCACGTTGACGTCGACGCGCTTCGGTTCAATGGTCAGATGCAGCACGAAAGCCGGATGGCGACCGTGGAACAGGACATCCTGATAGGCCTGGCGCACGGCGTGGGCGACCAGGCGATCCCGCACCAGCCGGCCATTGACAAAAAAGAACTGCAGATCGGCCTGGCTGCGCGAAAAGGTCGGCCGGGCGATGAAGCCGGAAATGATCAGGCCTTCATGGCGGTTTTCGATTTCCAGCGCGTGTTCAATAAACGCCTGGCCGCAGACATCGGCGACCCGTCGACGCACGTCGGCGGTTTCGGTGACCGGCGCCAGCCGGCGCGAGGCCCGCCCGTTGTGGCTGAGCTCAAAACCGCAGCCGGGATTGGCCAGGGCGAGGCGGCGAACCACATCGTCGATATGGCCGAACTCGGTGCGCTCGGTGCGCACGAATTTGCGCCGCGCCGGCGTATTGAAAAACAGATCGGACACTTCAACCACCGTGCCGACCGGCATACCGACCGGTTCAGGCCCGACCAGGCGTCCCTGCTCGGCGCGCATTTCAGAGCCGCTTTCGGACCCGGGCGGGCGCGATGCCAGGCGCAGTCGCGAAACCGAAGCCACGGAAGCCAGAGCCTCGCCGCGAAAACCCAGGCTGGCGACGCTTTCCAGGTCTTCCAGGGAGTTGATTTTGCTGGTCGCGTGCGGGTGCAGCGCCAGCGGAAGCTCCTGTTCGGCAATGCCGCAGCCGTCGTCGGCAACCCGGATTCGCTTCAGCCCGCCCTCGTCGACGTCGATGCGGATCCGGGTCGCGCCGGCATCCAGGCTGTTTTCAAGCAGTTCCTTGACCACCGAGGCCGGCCGCTCGACCACTTCACCGGCGGCAATCTGATTGACGAGGTGCGCGGGAAGCTGGCGGATCGACATGCCGCGCAGTTTAGCGGAATCGAAGCGAAAGGAACGGGGCGCAGGGCCCCTGATCGGCCGCGCGGCCGGTCAGGAGTTCGACGGAATCAACAGCACCGCGCCGGGGTGGATGACATCGCCGCTGATGTCGTTGGCTGCGCGCAGCTCCGGCACGCTGACCCGGTAACGCTGCGCAATCACGCCCAGGGTATCGCCGCGCTGGACCACATGTTCCTGGCTGCCGTTACGGTTGGCGGCAAACCAGGTACCCGGCGGAGCGTTGCGCCGGAAGTGGGCACTCACCCCGGTGGCAATGGCCTTGGCCACCTGGGTGCGGTGACCCGGCGTGTTCAGGGCCTGCTCGTCCTGGGGATTGCTCATGAAACCGACCTCGATGAGCACGCTGGGCACATCGGGGGCGCGCAGAACCACAAAATTGGCGCGTTCAACGCGGTTGCGGTGCACGCGTCCGACCGACCCGAGCTGCCTGAGCAACTGCTCGGCGGCGTCCTCGCTGTATTCCAGGGCCGCGCTCTGCGACAGATCCAGCAATACCGAGCCGAGCATGTCGTCGGTCTGGTTCAGCGGCACGCCGCCGATCAGGTCGGCCTGGTTCTCGCGTTGGGCCAGCAAACGCGCCGCCTGGCTGGAAGCACCGCTGCGCGAGAGGATGTAGACCGAACTGCCGCGAACGCGAAAATCGCGGAAAGCGTCGGCATGAATCGACAAAAACAGATCCGCCCGGGCGTCGCGGGCGCGCTGGAAACGGGTCTGCAAGGGCAAGAAGTAGTCGCCGGTGCGGATCAGGACGGCCTGCATGCCGGGCATGGCGTCGATCTGGCGTTTCAGCTCGCGCGAGATCTCAAGGGTAACGGTTTTTTCATAGGTTCCGCTGGGGCCGATGGCCCCCGGGTCCTCACCGCCGTGCCCGGCATCAATGGCCACGATCATGTCGCGCTCGCCGGTGCTTTGCGGTCGCACCGCCTCGCGCACCCGCTCCGCCCCGCTTTGGGCACCTTCGGGCTTCAGGTCAAGAACCAGGCGATAGCCATAACGGCCAGCCGGATCCAGCACAAAGCTCTGCGGCTGCACCTTGCTTTCGAGATCGAAAACCACCCTGACATCCGTGCCGTTGCGAATACCGTGGCGGACACCGGAAATCATGCCGGCATGCTCTTTGCTGAAAGGCAGCGCCTCGGGGATGGTGGCGTCGCGGATATCAACGACGAGACGATACGGGTCGTCCAGAGTAAAGACGCGGTAATCGACGGGCTGATCCAGGTCGAGCACCGCTCGGGTATTGTCCGGCCCGCTCCAGACACGCAGATTCTGCACCTCCACTGCCCAGGCCGGCGCCAGCGCCAGACCCAGCAGGAGCATCATGCAGCACTTCAAACCGCGCATCAGGAGCCCTCTTACCGTGGAGATTAGCTACATGATGCACGTTCGCCCCTCTTTTTTCAATATAAAACGACAACCTGGGAGCGATTCCGCGAAGCTCTGTCAAAGATGCCGCGTAGATACCTGGATTTTGTCTGAGGCCGGCTATCGTCGAGGGAGAAAATTCAGCGGATCCTCCGGCTGTCCATTGCGCCGAATTTCGAAGTGCAGGAGCGCCTCATCGCGACTGTTGGTCCCCATTTCAGCAATCTGCTGACCGGCTCGAACGCTGGCCCCCTCCTCGACCAGCCGGGCCCGATTGTAGGCATAGGCCGACAGCATGGTATCGCTGTGCTTGATGATGATCAGCTCGCCGTAGCCAATCAGCGCCGTCCCGCTGTAGACCACCTCGCCGTCGGCCGCGGCGACGACGGATTGCCCGACCTCACCGCCGATACCAAGACCGCGCCGGGTCGCCGCGGCATCGAATGGCCGGACCACCCGGCCCTCGGTGGGCCAGCGCCAGTTGACACCGGCAACAGAGCGGGTCGGCGTATCGCCCGAGGCCGGGCGCGGTGCTGAAGTTTCCGGGCGCGGCGCGGGCGCCGGGGAGCGCGATTCCGGCGTGCGCTCGCTCGGCGGCTCAGGCGGGCTCGGTTCCGGCTCGGGCGCTTCCTGCGGGCCGGGAGGCTCGCTGATCTGCGCCACGGTTGGCGGCGCGATCAATCGCAGCTCCTGACCCGGCCGAATCGTGTAAGGCTCGTCGATCCGGTTCCAGGCGGCAATTTCGCGCCAGTCCAGTCCGTAACGAAAGGCGATGGTATAGAGCGAATCGCCGCGCTGCACGCTGTAAACCGGTGGTGCGGCAGCACGCGGAGCGTCCGCGCGCGGGGCCGAAGGCGCTGCAGGCCGAGTGCCGCTGCGATCCTCGACCGGCGCCGGCGCCATGGGCGCACAGGCGACCAGCAGCATCAATACGCTCGCAGTCAGCGCGCAACAGACATGGCGGACACACTGGCTCGCCGGCATCCTCAGCCCCCGCTCGATCTCCGAGCGATCATTCCAGCCCTTCCAGCAACGGCACGAAGCTGACCGGGCATAAATCTTCCTTGGCGAACTTCTCGCCGCAGCGCCTGATCCGCACCAGTTCCTGGCCGCGTCCACGCTGCTCCGGTGCGACCAGGCAGCCGCCGTCGACCAGCTGCTCGGGCAGATGGTCCGGAATGTGGCCGCCGGCCGTGACCAGGATGGCGTCAAACGGCGCCTGGCTCGGCCAGCCCTCCAGGCCGTCGGCGTGGCGGGTAAACACGTTGTGCAGGCCCAGTTCATGGAAACGCTGACGCGCCGTGCGCACCAGCTCGCCGATGCGCTCGGTGGTAAACACCTGTCGACTGAGCCGGGCCAGCACGGCGGCCTGATAGCCCGAACCGGTGCCGACTTCCAGCACCTTGTCGAGCGGCTTGTCGCCCAGGATGGCCTCGGTCATCAGGGCGACGATGTAGGGCTGGGAAATGGTCTGGCCGCGGCCGATGGGCAAGGCTGAGTCCTCGTAGGAGCGCGACGACAGGGCCTCGTCGACGAACCGGTGCCGCGGCACATCGGCAATGGCCTGCAGCACTCGCGGATCGGAAATGCCCTTCTCCGCCAGCCGCCGGATCAGGCGCCGACGGGTGCCGGCCGAGGTCATTCCGATTCCCATTGGCGCGCCCAGAGCCATCTTCAGGAACCGGCAGCGCGCGTCTTCTTGCCGCCCTGATGGCGGCCTTCAGGATCATCGGCCTCGTTCAGGCGCTCGATCCAGTGACTGACCTGCTCGAGGGCCTGATACCGGGTCAAATCAACGTGGATGGGCGTCACGGAAATCGATCCGCTGCGCACCGCGTGGAAATCGGTGCCGGGACCGTTGTCTTCTTCACTGCCGGGCGGACCGACCCAGAAAAACGGGCGCCCGCGCGGATCCTCGATCGGAATGACATCGCCGGAACAGTGGCGGTGACCCAGCCGGGTCGTCTCGAAACCGCGCACCGACTCCCAGGGCAGATCCGGCACGTTGACATTGAGGATGGTGTCGGCCGGCAGCGGTTCGGCCAGCAGCTGACGCATCAGAATCACCGCCGCTTTGGCCGCGCTGGCGTAGTGGCTGGGGCCATCGCCGCCGAAGGCATAGGCCAGCGACACCGCCATCGCCGGCAGGCCGAGAAAACGCCCTTCCATGGCGGCGGCCACTGTGCCCGAGTAGAGCACGTCGTCGCCCAGGTTGGCGCCGGCGTTGATTCCGGAGACCACCATATCCGGCTGCTCGTCCAGCAGCCCAGTGATGGCCAGATGCACGCAGTCGGTCGGCGTACCATAGATCTTGTAGCGCCCATCATCCTGCGCCTCCACCCGAATCGGACGATCCAGAGTCAGCGAGTTACTGGCACCGGAGCGATCGCGGTCGGGGGCGACGACGGTAATCCGGTCGCAGTGTTCGGCCAGACGCTGCGACAGCAGGCGAATGCCCGGCGCATACAGACCGTCGTCATTGGAGATGAGAATATGCATAGAGGATAAGCGTCCTGAAAGGCGTAACTATAATGGAATCGGCCCACTCGAACAGCATTGCCGGAGCTCAGGTCATGACGATTGCAGATGATGAGAAAGCCCTGTTCCGCGACGAGGTCGGGCCGGTGCGCCGACTGCGCAGCCACCGCGATCGGAGTCGGCCCGAGGCACCGCGACCCGTGCCCAATCAGCGCCGGCGCGACGAGCAATCCGTGCTCGCCGAACTGGCGTCCGCGCCAATCGATTTCAGCCAGGTCGAGACCGGCGAGGAAATCAGCTATTTGCGGGATGGCTTGCACAAGCGCACCATCGGCCGTCTGCGTCGGGGGCACTGGCGGGTGCAGGACGAGATCGACCTGCACGAAATGAACGTCTCGGCGGCCACGCAGTCGATTCGTGATTTTCTCGACGAGGCGCGCCGGGCCGACTTCGGCTGCGTCAAGATCATCCACGGCAAGGGGCTGCGCTCGGGCCCGGACGGGCCGCAGCTCAAGCGCGCGACGGCCGGAGTGCTGGCCCGCCATCCGCGGGTTTGCGCCTTCGCCTCGGCACGTCCCAACGACGGCGGCACCGGCGCGGTCTACGTCCTGCTGGATCGCTCAAAATGAGCGCCGCGCTGGAGACTCCGTTCACGGCGATTCTGATCCTCGCCGCGGCCTGTCTCTGGTGGCTCTCGGCAATCCGCGCCCGCGATCAGGCGCGGCAGATTGCCGCGGCCTTTTGCCGACGTCACGGCTGGCAGCTACTCGACCAGACCGTCGCACTGAGCTCGATGTGGCCGGCGCGGCTCGACGATCGCCTGGGCTGGCGTCGACGTTATCGTTTTGATTACAGTCCGGACGGCGGCGGGCGCAAGTCGGGCGAGATCACCCTGCTCGGCGGCCGACCAGTCTCGATTACGGCCGAACGGCCTGAGGGCGGGACGCTGGTGGAATAGACACCAGGGTTGCGGGCGCGGCTACCATGACCGGGTCACCACACGCCGGAAATGGTGCGAGCCGCTGGAAGCACTCGGCCGGAGAATTCCAGCGCTACTTGACCACCCGCAGGTGGGGTGCCGAGCGCTTTTTCTCTTCGGGCTTTTCGCCCGTCTCCGTGGAAGCTTCGTCGCTGCGATACTGATCGTCATCCTCGTCGCTGAACATCATGCCGCGACCGTTTTCGCGCGCGTAAATGGCCAGCACCGCGCCCGTCGGCACCGTCACCGCCTGCGACTTGCCGCCGAAACGAGCGACAAAGGACACGAAATCGGCGTCGATCAGCAGATCACGCACCGCCGAAGGACTGATGTTGAGCACCACCTTGCCCTCCTGCACGGCAGAATCCGGCACCACCAGCTCAGGGTGCGAGGCATCGGCGATGATGTGCGGGGTCATGCCGGAGTCGACGATCCACTCATGCACGCCTCGCAGCAGATAGGGCCGGCTGGACAGCATGAATCAGACCGCCTCCCGCATCGCCCGCTCGACTTCGGTCAGGCTGCGCTGGAATGAGTCCCGGCGGAACATCCGGTCCATGTACTGGGTCAGCTTGGGCACCCGCTTGGGATTCAAATCGACGTCGTAGGCCGGCAGGCGCCACAGCAGCGGCGTCAGGGCGCAGTCGGCAAGCGACATCTCGTCGTGCAGCAGGAACGGTGTGAGGCCGAACAGATCGTCCGAGGCCAGCAGGCTTTCGTACAAGGCTTTCCGGGTCGCGGCGATTTTCTTCTCGCCGCTGGAGCGTTCGATGGTCTTCCCGGCCTCGACCCAGTCACGCTGCACCCGGTACATCGCCAGGCGCAGTCTCGACCGAGAAACCGGATCGATCGGCATCAAGGGCGGATGCG
Organism: uncultured Wenzhouxiangella sp.; assembly: GCA_964623655.1. GTDB lineage: Bacteria > Pseudomonadota > Gammaproteobacteria > Xanthomonadales > Wenzhouxiangellaceae > Wenzhouxiangella. The sequence continues at coordinate 3,083 of CAZUTZ010000050.1, read as the reverse complement.
GATAGCGTTCGTCGAGGTACTCCACGACCACCGCGGTACCGTAGAGCACCATGTCCCGGTCAACCAGGGTCGGCGTCTCGCTGTAGGGATTCAGGTCGGCCAGGTCGGGCGTCGCGGCACGATCCTGCTCAACGTGGATGATTTCGACGTTGATGCCCTTTTCGGCCAGCACGAAACGAACCCGGTGACAATCCAGGCAGTTCTCGGAAGAGTAAAGGGCCATCATGACCCTTTACCTCCAGGTTCCTGAATCAAACAGCGGTAGGCCATGCCGAACGTCACTTTTTGACGTCCTTCCAGAAATCCTGATACAGCAAGTAGCTCAAAATGGTCAAAACGCCAAGGAAAATCAGCACCCAGATGCCAACGCGCTGGCGGTCGAGCTTCGCCGGCTCGCCCACATAGGCCATGAAGGTGGTGATGTCTCGCACCACCCGATCATACTCGTCCGGCGAAAGACGACCTTCCTCTTCCAGCTCGAAGCCGACGACCACGGTTTCCTCTTCGCCGTCTTCGTTGGTCCGCGTTTCGGTGACCGCCCGCTGGATGCCCTGCAGGTCCCAAAGAACATGCGGCATGGCCGGATTTTCAAGCACCGGATTATTCCAGCCTTGATCGGTGAGGTAGTAGCCTCGCAGGAAGGTGTAGATCCAGTCTGGACCACGGGAGCGAGCCGTCAAGCTGAGATCCGGCGGCGCTTTTCCGAACCACTCAACCGAGTCATCGTAGGGCATCGCCGCCATCATGTAGTCGGTGATTTCGCGATCACCCTGGATGATGAATTCCTCGACTTCCTCTTCGGTCAAGCCCAGATCCGCCACCAGGCGCTGATAGCGCTGGAACTGCATGGAATGGCAGCCGCTGCAGTACTGCACGTACAGCGAAACGCCACGCTGCAGGGCTGCCTGATCGAACACGTTGACATCGGCCGAGTCCAGGTTGCTGACTTTCGCGGCTTCAAGCGTTGTGGCCAGCGGTACGATCAGTGCCGCCAGCATCAAGGTGCGAATCAGAGACTTCATGTGGGTATGCGCTCCGGAACTGGTTTGGTCTTCTCAAGACTGGTCCAGATCGGCATCAGCAGGAAAAAGCCGAAATAAACGACTGACCAGAGGCGAATCTCCGCAATGCTGGCGTCCGCCGACAACCCAAGCATGGACAGGCGAACAAACGCAATCACCAGAAGTCCCAGAGCAATCCGCGACGGCCAGCCACGGTAGCGCATGGAGTTGACCGGACTGCGATCCAGCCAAGGCACCAGGAACAGGATCAGCACCGCAGCTCCCATCAGGATCACGCCCAGCAGCTTGTCGGGCACCGCCTGCAGGATGGCGTAGAAGGCCGTGAAATACCACACTGGCGGGATGTGTTCCGGCGTGACCAGCGGATCGGCCTCGACAAAATTATCCGGCTTGAGGAAATAGCCGCCGCCTTCCGGCCAGAAAAACACAATGAATGCGGCCGCCAGCAGGAAGCAACCGGCATAGAAAATGTCCTTGACGGTGTAATACGGGTGGAACGGAACCGCATCCAGCGGCCGTCCCTGGCTGTCCTTTTTCGCCTTGATGTTGACGCCTTCCGGATTGTTCGAGCCAACCTCGTGTAGTGCGGCCAGATGCAGTACCACCAGCAGCAGCAGCACCAGCGGCAAGGCCACCACGTGCAGCGCGAAGAAGCGATTCAGGGTGGAATCAGCGACCAGGAAGTCGCCCCGGATCCATTCGACCAGATCACCGCCAATCACCGGCACGGCGCCAAACAGCGAAATGATGACCTGCGCACCCCAGTAAGACATCTGGCCCCAGGGCAAGACGTAGCCGGTGAACGAGATGGCCATCAGAATCAGGAAAATCGCCACGCCGAGGATCCAGACCAGCTCACGCGGCTTTTTGTAAGAGCCGTACAGCAGGGCGCGGAACATGTGCAGATACACCACCACGAAAAACAGCGATGCACCCGTCGAATGCATGTAGCGAATCAGCCAGCCCCACTGCACGTCGCGCATGATGAACTCGACCGAAGCAAAGGCGCGCTCGGCGTCTGGTTTGTAATGCATGGTCAAAAAGATGCCGGTCAGCAGCTGATTGACCAGCACCAGCAACGACAGAGCGCCGAAGATGTACCAGAAATTGAGGTTTTTCGGCGCCCAGTATTCGCTCAGGTGCTGCTTGTAAAACGCCTTGACGCCGGCCCGCTCGTTGATCCACTGATCAACCGCGCCGACCGATCGAGCAATCGGATTTCCTGAATTTGCCATTTTTAGGCTGCTCCTTGTTCTGGATCTTCGCCGATGATGATGTTGTTATCGTCAATGTAGCTGTGAGGCGGAATCAGCAGATTGCTGCCGGCAGGAACGCCGCGGAATACCCGACCGGCGAGATCAAAGGTGGAGCGGTGACAGCCGCAGAAAAAGCCGCCGCGCCAGTCCGAGTCGAATGGTTGCTCGCCGACCTGCGGAAATATCGAGGGCACGCAGCCCAGGTGCGTGCAATGCATGTTCACCACCAGGAACTCAGGCTTGATAGAGCGGTGGATGTTGCGCGCATACTCCGGCTGCTGATCGGCGTTACCGGAATCCGGGTCGCGCAGACGCGGCGCCAGATCCTCCAGATTCGCCAACATTTCGTCGGTACGCCGGAGAATACCGATGGTTGAACCGCGCCACTGCACCCGGTTCAGCTGGCCGGGCGACATGTCGCCGATGTAGACCTCGACCGGGGCGCCGACGGCCAATGCCCTGGCACTGGGCCTGAGGGAGGCGAGAAACGGCCATGCCGCCGCGCCTACGCCGACCGCGCCAACAGCGCCGGTAGCTGCAATCAGCAGACGCCGCCGCGAGGGGTCTGAGGTTCGTTGGATAGATGCGAGCTGTTCTGTTTCAGACATGAATCACTCCGAGCGTCAATGAAAGACCGGGGCGGCCCGATAAAGCGAATCCGCCCCAAGTCCGCGCTTCCGAAAAATGCTTCCCGCATCTAAAGCCCAAAGGCTCTGGACGTCAATTAATAACTCGCGGGGAAGAATCACGCTTTATTTTAGCGAAATATTAAGAAAGTAGCCAATTATACTGGTGGGCGTGTAAG
>CAZUTZ010000049.1:0-12201 GCA_964623655.1 uncultured Wenzhouxiangella sp. | reverse complement strand
GCCTGACGCCGAAAGGCCGCTCTGCCCTCGGCCGTTGCCGGCTCGCAGGCCAGATCGGCCAGGCGGCTGCCCGGCCATTCGGCGTCGGCATGGACGGCCCCGGTGATATGACGGGTCTCTGGCGCTGGGAGAGCGTCCACCATCCCGGCCGCATTGCCGTGGGCGTTGCAGGCCGAAGGCTCGGCGGTGATCACGACTGTTTGCGCCAGCACTCGGCCGGCGGCCGCCGCACCCAGTCCGCTTCGATCGACCGGATCCAGGCCGATCCAGATCATCAAATTCGGCAGTTCGGCCGCGGCCAGCAGCGAGGCCAGTCCGCCGGCCGAGTACCCCATCAGGCCGAGCCGGCGGGCATCGATCCGCGCTCGCCATTCCGCATCGCTGAGCAGCTCGGCCTGCAGCTCAACCAGAAACTGCGCGTTACGCTCGTGGTCGGCCCAGGCCGGCAGATCGGGCACCACGGTGATGACGCCGGCGTCGGCCAGATAGCGACCCCAGCCGGCCATGTTGTGCCGCCCGCGCGAGAACCCGTGGGCGATGATCAGCATGGGCGCCGGTTCTGCGTCCGGCGGCCGGTAGACGTCGACCTCGGCCCAGCCGGCCGGCAGGGTCACGGTCAGGGTGACGCGATCTTCCGGCAGGTCGGGCAGCGGCTCCAGCACCGCGCATGACGCCAGCAGCAGTGCACACCCGGTCAAGAGCAGTCGCAGGCTTGGTGGAAGGATTTGCACAATGATCTGCACCTTTTCGTTCGCCCCGGCCCGTTTGGCGGACTTTGCGTTAGCATTGTGGCCTGAACAGGCGGCGTGAATCACCATGGCTTTACTTGAGGTCCGCGATCTGACCGTATCCTTCGACACCGCCGACGGCGTGGTGCACGCGGTCAACGGACTGAGCTTCGACCTGGAACCGGGCGAGACGCTTGGGCTGGTCGGCGAGTCCGGCTCGGGCAAGACGCAGACCGCGCTGGCCATCATGGGATTGCTGGCGCGCAACGGCCGGGCCAGCGGCTCGGTCAAGTTTCGCGACCAGGAGCTGATGGGCATGTCGGCGGCCGAACTCAGCCGCGTGCGTGGCTCGAAGATTTCGATGATTTTTCAGGACCCGATTTCTTCGCTCAATCCCTACATGTCGGTGGGTGACCAACTGGTCGAAGTGCTGACCCACCATCGCGAGCTGCGCCGCAAGGAGGCCAAGATACGGGCCGTCGAGATGCTCCACCGGGTGCGCTTGAGCGATCCCGAACAGCGTATGCGCCAATTCCCGCACGAGTTGTCCGGCGGCATGTGTCAGCGCATCATGATCGCCATGGGCTTGCTGTGCCAGCCCGATCTGCTGATCGCCGATGAGCCGACCACGGCACTTGATGTGACAGTACAGTCGCAGATCAACAGCCTGATGGACGATCTGTCGGAAAAATCATCCACCGCCATCCTGCTGATCACGCATGATCTGGGCGTGGTCGCCGGGTTGGCCGATCGCGTGCTGGTCATGTATGCCGGCCAGGAAATGGAACTGGCACCGGTCGACGATTTGTTCGCCGATCCGCGCCATCCCTACACAGAGGGACTGCTCAACTCCGTGCCGCGGCTTGACAAGGCGCGATCCGGCATCCTCAACGCCATTCATGGAAATCCGCCCAGCCTGCTGGAGTTGCCGACCGGCTGCCCGTTTGCCGAACGCTGCTCGTATGCGTGGGAAAAGTGCCGGGACCTGCCGGCGTTTGAGGCCGTTGACGAGCAGCGCTTCAAGCGCTGTCATCTGGACGCGCTGCCGTCGCGGGCTGGCGCCGCGTGACGACCCGCGCCCCGGTCCTGCAGGTCCAGAATTTGTCGGTGCGCTTCCGGGTCGCCTCCGGCGGCCTGTTCCGGCGCAGCGAGCAGGAAATCAGGGCCGTGGATCAGGTCAGCTTCGATGTGCATCCCGCCGAAACCCTGGGGATCGTCGGCGAGTCCGGCTGCGGCAAATCGACCCTGGCCCGGGCGATTCTCGGACTGGTGCGACCGCAGGCGGGCTCGATTCTGTGGGAAGGTGAAGACCTCGTGCAGCTCGACGAGGAGGCTCTGCGTCTGAAGCGGCGCCAGATCCAGCTGATCTTTCAGGACCCTTCAGGCTCGCTGGACCCGCGCATGACCGTCGGCGATATCGTGGCCGAGCCGCTGCGCATCTTTTACCCGTCGATGAGCCGCCTGCAGGTGCGCGAGCGCGTGGCCGGCATGATGCAGCTGGTCGGCTTGTCGCCGGACCAGATCAATCGCTACCCGCACGAGTTCTCCGGCGGGCAATGTCAGCGCATCGGCATTGCCCGGGCGCTGGTGGTCAACCCGCGCCTGGTGGTTTGCGACGAGCCGGTGAGCGCGCTGGACGTGTCGATCCAGGCCCAGATCATCAATCTGCTCAAGGATCTGCAAAAGAAATTGCGTCTGTCGCTGATCTTCATCGCGCACGACCTGTCGGTCGTCCGACATGTTTCGGATCGGGTCATGGTGATGTATCTGGGGCGAGTCATGGAAGTGGCTGATCGCGACAGCATCTATCTGCACCCCCGTCATCCCTACACCCGGGCGCTGATCGAATCGGTGCCGATTCCCGATCCGGTCCAGGAGCGCGCGCGCGCCAAACGCTCGCTTAAAGGCGATATCCCTTCGCCGCTATCGCCCCCTTCGGGCTGTGTGTTTCGCACCCGCTGCCCTTATGCCATCCCGGCCTGTGCCGAGCGCGTGCCGGAAGCTGAAAAACTCGATAGCGGCCACCAGGTCGCCTGTCTGCGTCATGCCGAGCTGGCGGCGCATTGGAAGCCTGAAGTTCAGGTGGCCAACCCGGCCGGCGAAGACGTGGAGGCTCCTTAAGGCGCCTCCACGTCTTCGGCAGCGCCGGGCTGGGTGAATTGAAAACGCCCGTCGTCCAGGCGAATCCATCCGTTCTGGGCCAGGGTCATCAACCAGGCCTCGATCACCAGCTCGGAGCGATCCGGTGGCTGGCCGGCCAGGGTGGCGATCTTTGCATACCAGGCGGCCACATCTTCAGCGTTGCCACCGCCCTCGACGACCGGCTGAGTATCCCGTGCCGCCCAGCGCGCCGAGAGTTGGGTTTGATCGCCCAGTTCCAGACGCTCGACGCGGACGACCAATCCGCCGTCGGCCAGCTGCTGCCAGGCGCCGATCACAGTCAGAAGCGCCAGGCGCTGGGTCAGCGAATCCGGTTCGCTTCCGGCCCATTGCACCAGACCCTCGATGAGTTCGGCCAGCGCCTCGGGTTCGGCCGGGCCGGCGCTGACGGTCAGCGTGGCCTCGTCCAGCTCTTCACTGGCGAGGGTCAGCTCCATGCCGAGATGGCGGCCGCCCTGATCGTCTTCGTGCTGACGCGCCAAAAGCCGCACCGGTCCGAGCACGCCGGTATCCGAAAATTGGCCTTGCGCCAATTGTTCCGCGCTCAGGCTCAGCGTGAGCGGCTGACCGGCCGGGCGGGCGAGATTCAGCGCCAGGCCGCGGGCCTCCAGGGCCAGCGCGCCGGGGTCTTCGATGCGATCGGACACGGTTTGCAGATTCCAGCCGCCGGTCAGGCCGAAATGACTGCGGATGCGCGCGGGTGCGGGCGTGGCCGGCGCATCAACGCTGCCCTCGCTCCGCAATAGGCCCGGACGCAGCGGCGGCACGTGCCGGGCCCGCAAGGCCCGCGCGATACCGTCGCTAGAGGTCCAGTTCAGCGTGGAGTAAAACCAGCCCGATTCGAATTCGACGGCCTCGGGTTCCGGCCAGCCGGCCGTCCATTCCGGCACCGCCGCGCGCAGGTAAAGACCGACTAGAAACGGCAGCAGCAGAAGCCAGATGGCGCAAATCGCCACAAAAACTATAATGAGCGGGCGTTTCATTAAGGGGTTCGCAGGCAGCGTGAGCAAATGTCGGGAATCTTTGGCGGATCCGGAATGGCGTTCTCAACAGCCGGTTCTGGCCGCGGGTCTGGCGCAAATGAACATCGAGTTGAGCCGGGAAAGGCAGGAAATGCTGCTTGATTATCTCGCCTTGCTGCAGCGCTGGAATCGCGCCTACAGCCTGACTGCCGTAACCCAACCGACGGAGATGGTAGCACGCCATTTGCTTGACAGCCTGAGCCTGCTGCCGTTCCTGCGCGGGCGCTTGTTCGTGGATGCCGGCAGCGGCGGTGGTCTGCCGGGCGTCCCGCTGGCCATCGCCCGGCCGGACTGGCGAGTGATTCTGCTTGACAGCAACGGCAAGAAGATTCGCTTCCTGCGTCAGGTGCGCCGCGAGCTGGCCCTGGCCAACATCGAACCGGTGCAGGATCGGCTGGAGACCTATCGGCCCGAATCGCCGCCGGATGCGATCATCACTCGAGCGCTGGCGCCGCTGGATCGACTGGTCCGGTGGGCGAAGTTCTGGCTGGAGCAGGGCATTCCGCTGATCGCGATGAAAAGCGATCGAGTCGAAACCGAAATCAGGGACGTGCCGCAACCGTACAATGTCAGGCTTGAGGAACTGAGCATTCCAGGGCTGCGCGCTCGGCGCTGCCTGGCAACGGTCGAAAAACAATGATGAAAAAGAAATGCCGCGTAGTTGCGGTGGCCAATCAGAAAGGCGGCGTGGGCAAGACCACCACGGCGCTGAATCTGGCTGCCGGTCTGGCCGAGCTGGGTCGCCGGGTGTTGCTGATCGACATGGATCCGCAGGGCAACTGCACCACCGGCACCGGACTGGAGCTGGAGTCGCATGAGCCCACGGTGTGCGAGGTGCTGCTGAACGAGCGCCGGGCCGAAAGCGTCATTCACCGCATCGAAGCGATGAAGGTCGACCTGCTCCCGGCCAACGGCGATCTGACTGCGGCCGAGGTGGCGTTGATGGAGTTCGAGAATCGAGCCCCAGTGCTCAAGGAAGAAATCGAACCTCTGCTCGCGGTCTATCAGCACATCATCATCGACTGTCCGCCGGCGCTGAACGTTTTGACCCTGAACGCGCTCACCGCCGCCGACGGCGTGCTGATTCCGATGCAGTGCGAATATTATGCGCTGGAAGGACTGACCGCACTGACGCAGACCATCGAGCAGATTCAGGATTCGGTCAATCCCGATCTTGAGATCGAGGGTCTGGTGCGCACCATGTACGACGTGCGCAACAATTTGTCCGGCGCGGTTTCGCGCCAGCTTCATGAGCATTTCGACGACAAGCTTTTTACAACCGTCATCCCGCGTAACGTTCGCGTGGCCGAAGCTCCGAGCTACGGTCAATCGGTCATCCAGTACGACCCGGACTCCCGGGGCGCCATTGCCTACATGGGATTGGCCGGTGAGTATCTGCGCCGCCTGACCGTGCCGGCATGACGGGCCAGCGCAAGAAAAAACCGCTGGGCCGAAATCTCGGCGCCTTGCTCGGCAAGCCGCGGGCGCATGATACGGCTGCCGATGCCGAGTCTTCGGCGCTGAAGACGCTGGCGCTGGATGCGATTCAGCCGGGCCGATATCAGCCTCGCTCGGCCATGGATCCCGATCGACTGGAAGAGTTGGCAGAGTCGATTCGCTCCCAGGGCCTGGTTCAACCGGTCATCGTGCGTCCCCTCGCCAAAGCCGGCAGCTACGAACTGATTGCCGGTGAGCGGCGCTGGCGGGCCTGCCGTCTGGCCGGCAAGGACCGGATTCCGGCCATCATCCGTGAAGTGCCCGACGAGGCCACGCTGGCGCTGGCGCTGATCGAGAACATCCAGCGCGAAGATCTCAACCCGCTCGAGGAAGCCAACGCTCTGAAACGGCTGATCGAGGAATTCGAGTTGACTCACGGTCAGGCTGCGGAAAATGTGGGCCGCTCGCGCGCTGCAGTGAGCAATCTGCTGCGCCTGCTGGACCTGGCGCCTGAGGTTCGTGAACTGGTTGATGCGCGCCGTCTGGACATGGGCCACGCCCGGTTGAGCCTGCCGCGCGCCGAGCAAGCCAGGGCGGCACAGCAGGTAATCGCGCAGGGACTGTCGGTGCGCCAGACCGAGGCGCTGGTCAAACGCCTGCGCGAGAGCCGGCCGGCAGCATCCAGATCCAGGAAACCCGAACGCAGTCCCGACATCGTTCGTCTGGAGCAGGAACTCACCGAAACCCTGTGCGCACCGGTCAGCCTCAAGCATCGTGCAGGCGGCAAGGGCGAAATGACGATCCGCTACACCAGCCTGGACGAACTCGACGGTATTCTGGAACGTCTACGGCGACGGTAGTCCATCTTGATGTGCAGCGATTTTAGGGGCGATGCCTTGCCGCACCTCCGGGCCGGCTGGTATACTTCAGCGGCTTTGAGGCGCCATGGTTTCCTTTGGATTGAAGCCGCGTCCGTTGTCCAAAACAGGGATTGTTCCGAGAATGATGCGCTGCCAGGCTGGCCGCTCGGTCGGGTCGGAGTCATGTCCGAATGACTGATCAAGTGGCGCCGGACGTGCTGTTTGCCAGGACCATTGCCTGGCTGATGCGGGTTCAGGCTCTGCTGGTCGTCGCTGTCGGTGTGCTGTTTGTCGTCATTGGCGGCGTACCGATGATGCTGGCGGCGATGCTGGGTGGTGCGGCCGGTCTATTTCTCACCGCCCTGACCGGATTGCGGGTGGCGCTGAGCCAGGGCACCGAGTCGCGCCAGATGGTGCGGGCGTTTTATCGCGCCATGGCCTTGAAGTTCGCGCTGACGGTGGTTTTGTTCATCGTCGTCGCGATTTTTTTTGCCGCCTACTTCGGCCCGGTCCTGGCGGGCTATGCGGCGACATTGGTGGCTTACTGGCCGGCGTTGATGAAAATGAGTGCCTTGGCCAAGTCGGACACGTGAATTGAGACAGCGGGATCCTTAACCAGACCCTCATGGACGATTACTCAGACCAGATTGAAAGCGGCAGTTCGGGCTTCATGTGCCAGATGCCGACCATGGACGCCTATGTCGTCCATCACATCACCAACCTGCGCGTCCCCACCGGCGCTGACCCGATGGACCCCTGGGTCTGGCATCTCGACACCATGATCGTGTCGTGGATTCTCGGTATTTTCTTTGTCGTTGCCCTCGGCATGGCGGCGCGCAAGGCCACGGCCGGCGAGCCCGGCAAGTGGCAGAACTTCGTCGAGATGCTGGTCGATTTTGTCGACAACACGGTCAAGGAAAGTTTTTCGGGGCCGCGCAATTTCATCGGGCCGCTGGCACTGACCATCTTCGGTGTGGTCTTTCTTTGGAACCTGATGGACCTGGTGCCTGTGGACTGGGTGCCTTATGCGGTCTGTGAACTCGGGCTGGCCGGTTATTTCCGCATCGTGCCCTCGGCTGACATCAACGCCACCTTCGGGCTGTCGATTACCGTGCTGGGCCTGATGGTTCTCTACGGCGTCAAGGGTCATGGTCTGCTGGGCTACGGCAAGGAGCTGTTTACCCACCCGTTTGGCGCCAGTCCGTTTTTGTGGATTCCCAATTTCCTGCTCAACGTGGTCGAGATGATCTCCAAGACGGTCTCGCTGGCCATGCGCTTGTTCGGCAACCTGTATGCCGCTGAGCTGATCTTTGTGTTGATCGCGCTGTTGCCCTGGTGGATTCAGTTCATCCCCGGCGGTGCCTGGGCGATTTTCCACATTCTGGTTGTGCCGCTGCAGGCCTTCCTGTTCATGTCGCTGACCATCGTTTATCTGGCGCTGGCCTACGAAAAACACTAAATTTGATCCACCTCGCTCATAACCCTAACCACTAGCTCTACATCAAGGCATTTTTAGGAGACAACAATGGAAGCATCTTTCGAACTGGCTGGACTGATTGCACAGATTCAGGCCAATACGGTCATCGTCGTCGGTCTGATGTTCGTTGCCGCGGCACTCGGTACGGCAATCGGTTTTGCCCTGCTTGGCGGCAAGTTCCTCGAGTGTGCTGCGCGCCAGCCCGAACTGGCCGGTATGCTGCAGGTGCGCATGTTCATCATCGCCGGTCTGCTCGACGCCCTGTCCATCATCAGCGTCGCGTTTGCCGCCCTGCTGCTGTTTGCCAACCCGCTGCTGGGTCCGGTCCAAGCCGCTGCCGGCGGTTGATCCCAGGCCTGACGATTTCCTTCTAACTCACGGACGCAAGGTTTTCCCATGCTACCGAGTATCTGGACACTGATCGGTCAGGCCGGGACTTTCCTGGTTTTTATCTGGGCCGTCATGAAGTTCGTCTGGCCGCCGCTGACCCAGGCCATGGAAGAACGTCGGCAAAAGATTGCCGAAGGCCTGGCTCACTCGGAGCAGGCTGAACAAGCGCTGGATCGGGCTCAGGCCGAGGCGGAAGAAATTCTGCGCGAGGCGCGTCGTAAGGCCGGCGATATCATTGAGCAGGCAACCAGCCGCAGCACCCAGATCGTCGAGGAGGCAAGGGCTTCGGCCGTGGCCGAGCGTGATCGTCAGGTCGCGGCTGCCGAGGCTGAAATCAAGCTGGCGACCAACCAGGCTCGGGAAGCGTTGCGTGATCGCGTGGCCGAACTGGCCGTGGCCGGTGCCGAGCGCGTGATCGACAAGGAAATCGACGCCCGGGCCCATCGCGAACTGCTGGACAAACTGGCGGCGCAGCTGTGATTGTCACTGTCATCGCCACTGCAAGATAGCGCCGGGAGCTTTCGGAAACTGCCATGTTGAATCGAACCACACTGGCCAGACCCTATGCACGTGCAGCTTTTCTGGCTGCCTCCGATCAGGGTGCTCTGGAGCGCTGGAGTCACAATCTTGAATTGGCGGCTCACGTGGCTCTGAATGACGAAATCCGCGCGCTGCTGACCGACCCGCGTTATGCCCGCGAGCAAATCCTGGGCGTGTTTTTCGATGCCGGCGGAGAAAACTTCGATTCGTCTTTCCAGAGTTTTCTGAAGACGCTGGACCAGTACCGACGGCTTGAACTGCTGCCGGATATCCTGGCCCAGTTTGCGGCGTTGCGGCGCGAGGCGGAGGATCGCCTGCAGGTCCTGGTGACCTCGGCCCATTCGGTCAGCGACGAGGACGCCGAGAACTTGCGCGAGCGCCTGCGCAAGCGCTTCGGGCGGGACATCGAACTGGAAATCAAGGTCGATGCCTCGCTGATTGGCGGTGCCGTGATCCGAGCAGGAGACGAAGTGATTGACGGCAGCGTCCGCGGCCAGTTGGAGCGGCTGAAGCGGCAGGTGGCGGCTTAACCAAGGCGGCCAGCGCGCTGGCCCGATGAGACGATATTCCCAAGGATTGCAAGCATGCAACAAACCCTTAACCCAACCGAAATTTCCGAACTGATCCGCAAGCGCGTCGAGCAGTTCGAAGTCTCCTCCGAAGCCCGTACCGAGGGGATGGTGGTCAGCGTGTCGGACGGCATCTGCCGGCTGCACGGTCTGGCCGACGTCATGCAGGGCGAAATGATCGAATTCCCCGGCGATACCTACGGTCTGGCCCTGAACCTCGAGCGCGACTCGGTTGGTGCCGTGGTCATGGGCGAATACAAGCACATCAAGGAAGGCGATACGGTGCGCTGTACCGGCCGCATCCTGCAGGTGCCGGTAGGTGAAGCATTGCTGGGCCGAGTGGTTGATGCGCTGGGTAATCCAGTCGATGGCAGTGGGCCGATCGAGACTGAACATTTCGAGCCAATCGAGAAGATTGCGCCGGGCGTGATCACTCGCCAGAGTGTGAGCCAGCCGGTGCAAACGGGTTTGAAGGCCATCGACGCCATGGTGCCCATCGGTCGCGGCCAGCGCGAACTGATCATCGGCGACCGCCAGACCGGCAAGACCGCAGTTGCGATTGACGCGATCATCAACCAGAAGGGCAGCGGCATCAAGTGCATTTACGTAGCTGTCGGGCAAAAGACTTCGTCGGTCGCCAACCTGGTGCGCAAGCTCGAAGAGCACGGCGCCATGGAGCACACAATTGTGGTCGCGGCCAACGCCGCCGAATCGGCCGCGTTACAGTATCTCGCGCCCTACGCCGGATGCGCCATGGGTGAGTATTTCCGCGATCGCGGCGAAGACGCCTTGATTGTCTACGACGACTTGTCCAAGCAGGCCGTGGCCTACCGCCAGGTCTCGCTGCTGCTGCGGCGTCCGCCCGGTCGCGAAGCCTTTCCCGGCGATGTGTTTTACCTTCACTCGCGCTTGTTGGAGCGCGCGGCGCGCGTTAACGCCGAGTACGTGGAACAAAAGACCAACGGCGAAGTCAAAGGCCAGACTGGTTCGCTGACCGCTTTGCCGATCATCGAGACCCAGGCCGGCGACGTCTCGGCCTTTGTCCCGACCAACGTGATTTCGATTACCGACGGCCAGATCTTCCTGGAAACCGACCTGTTCAACGCCGGTATCCGCCCGGCCATCAATGCCGGTCTGTCGGTCTCGCGCGTCGGTGGTGCGGCCCAGACCAAGGTGATCAAGAAGCTGGGCGGCGGTGTGCGTCTGGCTCTGGCTCAGTACCGTGAACTGGCCGCATTCTCGCAGTTCGCCTCCGACCTTGACGAAGCCACCCGCAAGCAGCTCGAGCGCGGACAGCGCGTGACCGAGCTGATGAAGCAGGCGCAATACTCGCCGATGTCGGTCGCGTCCATGGCGGTCAGCCTGTTTGCGGCCAACGAGGGTTATCTCGATGATGTCCCGTTGAACAAGGTCGTGGATTTCGAACACGCATTGCAGCGCTACATGGACAACAGCCACAAGGAGCTGCTCGACAAGATCGATGAAACCGGCGACTGGAACGACGAGCTGGCGGCGGAAATGAAATCGGCGATGGACGACTTCAAGTCCACGGCCAGCTGGTAATTCGATATGAGCGGCTCAAAGGAAATCGTCGGCAAGATCAAAAGCGTCCAGAACACGCGAAAGGTGACGCGTGCGCTGGAAATGGTCTCGGCCAGCAAGATCCGCAAGGCCCAGGAGTTCATGCAGGCCTCGCGGCCTTACGCACGCATGATGCGTCAAGTCATCGGTCACCTCGCCCACGCCAATCTGGACAATCCGCATCCATTCATGGTGCCGCGCGAGGAAATCAAGCGCGTCGGCTATATCGTGGTGGCCACCGATCGTGGTCTGTGCGGTGGCTTGAACAACAACATGTTCCGCCAGCTTCTCGGTGAGTTCCGCGGCTGGCAGGAGAAGGGCGTTGAGGTGACCACGGTGGTCATCGGTCGCAAGGCGGCCCAGTTCTTCCGTCGCCTGAAGGTGGATATCGCCGCGAGCACACAAGACCTGGGTGAGCGTCCGCGCCTGGAAGACCTGATCGGTGCAATCAAGGTCATGCTGGACGGGTTTCGCGAAGAGCGCGTCGACCTGCTGAACCTCTGCTACAACCACTTCATCAACACGATGAGCCAGAAGGTGATGGTTGACCAGCTGCTCCCGCTGCCGCCCACTGAAGATGAAGCCTACGAGCGCTACTGGGATTACATCTATGAGCCGTCTCCGCAGGGCCTCATCGACGACTTCCTGACCCGCTACATCGAGGTCGTGGTTTACCAGGCGACTCTGGAGAATCTGGCCAGCGAGCACGCCGCGCGCATGGTGGCGATGAAGAGCGCCTCGGACAATGCCTCCAACCTCATTGATGATTTGAGGCTGGTCTACAACAAGGCCCGTCAGGCCGCCATCACCCAGGAGATCTCCGAGATCGTGGGCGGCGCGCAGGCGGTGTCGTGATCCAGGGCATGAATTGAATCAACGGGCCGTGCCGTCGTGACAGGCTGGCCGCAAACCAAGGAAATAGCACAATGAGTTCCGGAAAGATTGTTCAGATTATCGGTGCCGTCGTCGACGTCGAGTTTCCGCGCGACCAGGTGCCCAAGGTCTACGACGCCCTGACCATCGATGAAGACGGCACCCGGCTGGAAGTCCAGCAGCAGTTGGGCGACGGCGTTGTCCGCACCATTGCGCTCGGCTCCACCGACGGGCTGAAGCGCTACGGCAGTGTGACCAATACCGGGGCCGCCATTACCGTGCCGGTTGGCAAGAAAACGCTGGGTCGCATCATGGACGTGATGGGCAATCCGATCGACGATATGGGTGATGTCGGCGCCGACGCGCACTGGCCGATCCACCGCGAACCGCCCAGCTTCGAAGACCAGGCGGCCAGCAACGAGTTGCTTGAAACCGGCATCAAGGTGATTGATCTGGTCTGTCCGTTCGCCAAGGGTGGCAAAGTCGGGCTGTTCGGCGGCGCCGGCGTGGGCAAGACCGTCAACATGATGGAGTTGATCCGCAACATCGCCATCGAGCACTCCG
>CAZUTZ010000048.1:2249-12353 GCA_964623655.1 uncultured Wenzhouxiangella sp. | reverse complement strand
ACCCGGCAGTCTTCATCATCGTGGGCACGTTCGAGATTCTGTGTGTGCTGCTGCTGTTGCCCTGGCTTTTGCGGGTCACCCGCCGAAAGGAGCGCGGCGAGTCCTCGACCGAGCCGTACAGCGCCCGGAGCCATCCGGGCGCTTGAGCAGGTCAGCCAACCCGAATCAAAACAGGAACTGCGCCGATCCGTACAGGCTGCGCTCGGGCTGAATCTGATCGAAGAACGGCTCGACGTATTCCCGATTGGTCAGGTTGCGCAAACCTCCGACCAGCCGCAGGCTGCGCTGATCGGCCAACGGCACGTTCATGCTCGCGCGCAGCTCGAACGCGGTGAAACTGGGATAGTCTTCGCGGTCGGTGCCGGTATCTTCGCGGCCCAGCGTGGTCAGGTCGCGCGAGGACAGGGTGGTTCGACCGAGCAACTCGACACGCCCGTCGGCCGCCCCGGGGCCGGCAAAGCGGTAGGCGACGCCGTAATTCAGACGTCCGCCATCGACGCGGATCAGGTCCCGATCGGAAGGCGCGTAAGTGCGCGAGGCGTTGCCGAATACTTCCCAGTCGCCGAAACGCCGCGCGCCGGCCACTTCCCAGCCGTACAGATCCACCGTGTCGGTATTGACGGCCTGCTCGACGATGGCGGGAAAGTCCTGCACCACTTGTTCGACGATGTAGTCGCTGACCCGGTTGTAGAACAGGGCCACTTCGCCGCTGAAGTTCCGGCTCAGCCATTTCGAGCCGAAGTCCACCGACAGCGAGCGCTCCGAGTCCAGTTCCGGATTGCCGATGATCTCGACGCGCTGCACGACCGAGACCAGCGCGCGCTGGTAACGTTCGGCCAGATCAGGCGCGCGGAATCCGGAGCCCAGGTTGGCGTACATCATGTGTTCCGGGGTGCGCTCAAAGACAACCGCCAGGTTGCCGCTCAAGCCCGTTTCGGAGTCGGAAGTATCGGAAATCTGGTCCTCGACCGAGAAATAGTCCAGCCGCACGCCGCTGACCAACTCCCAGCGCGGGGCAAACTTCCAGTTGTCCTGCACATACACGCCGGCGCGATACTGCTCGGCGTCGACGCGCTGAATGGGCGTGGGTCCCGGCACCAGGCCCGGCAGGGGCGGGCCCAGCGGGAACAGCTGCTCACGGGTCTCGATCTCCGGGCCCACCGAATCGTCGTAGCCGAAGTCGGCGCCGACGGTCAGAATCCGTTCGCCCAAGTCAAATCGAAGGCGCGGGCTGATCTCGAAGGTGTTGATGCGATCGTTGGTTTCGATGCTCACCGCCTCGACCCGGGTCGGCGGCGGCGGCGGGAAGAAGACCTCAGGCGTGGTGCGGTCGAACTGGCGACGGATCTGCTGCCAGTAAACGCCCAGGTAAAACTCGGCCAGGCGCGGGGAAAGATCAATCGACTCCCACTGCGCGCCGACCAGCGAGCGCTGGTAGAGCGGGAACTGGAAACGCAGCGGGCCGACACCGACCGGACCAAAGGGAATGCCGGAGTCTTCGACTTCCACATCGGTATCGCGGCTGAAGTTGGCCAGCAAACTCAGGTTGTGCTGCTCGCTGACATCGATATCGACCCGGGCAAATCCTGAAGTCTTGTCGGTCGCCCCGCTGGTCGCGCGCGTGCCGTCGGCCAGCTTGGGGTTGTCGTTGGTCGAATAGCTGCCGCCGAACACGCTGCTGACCCGCTCGTTGCCGACGTCGAAAAAGACCGAACCACGATTCAGGTTGTAGGCGTCGTCGTAGGCATAGGCCAGGCCGCCGTTGAAGCCCGGCTCGGTGCGCCGGCGCGGCTGGCGCGTAATCACGTTGACCACGCCGCCGAACGCATCGGTACCGTAAAGCACCGAATTCGGCCCGCGCAGAATCTCGATGCGCTCGACGGAAAAGGTGTCGTAAATGCTCAAGGAACCGCCGCCGTAGCCGGTGCCCTGACCCGACAAGCGCACCCCGTCGGTGAGCGTCAGAACGCGCTGCGAGCCCAGTCCGCGCAAAGTGAAACCCTGTTGCCAGAAGCTCAAGACCTCGCCCGACGGGCCCAGTCCCACCGAAGGCTGGCGCTGAATGGCCTGGGTCAGGTCGATCGGCACCTGCTCGTCAAGCTCCAGGCGCGTGATGGTATCGACCGCCTGCGGGACCTCCATGGCTTCGCGCTCGCGCCCGCGTTCGGCGGTCACGCTGATGCGGTCTGACAGTTCTTCTTCCTGAACCTGTTCGACCTGATCGGCGAACAACGGTGGTGAGGCGACAAAGGGAAGGGCGAGTAGCAGTGGCAGCGCTCGCAGTGCGCGCCGGTTTCGGGGGATGGACATAGGGCTATTCGTTTTTAATTGAGAACGATTATCATGCGGGCGCGGGCTTTGCGCAACCCTGCCGGGACAGCTGTTTATTATCGCCCAAATGACCGGCCTGCTTCGTCAAATCACGACCATGGGGGCTGTAAGGAACTAGACTTCAGCATGGTCTGCAACCCGACCGCCGCTGGAACCCGAAACAGAAAATGAGCCATCTCAGCATCACCGTGCTGGGCCCGCAGTCGCGCCAGCCGAATCTTGCCGCTGCCCTGCACGCTTACAAGCTCGGCGGGCCGATGGCGGCCGTGACCGCCGGCTGGCAGGAGCGCGAAGGCGAACTGGAAGACTTGAGCGCACACGTCGGTCAGCCGGTTGAAGAACTGGGTCTGTATCGTCTGGCCGAGGAACTGTTCGCGGTCGACCCTGAGCTGGCGGCAGCGCATCGCGATCGGCAACAGCGACTGCAGGAGTTGCGCGAGCTTTATCTGCTGCGCCTTCACCACGCCAAGGAGACCTTGCGCGCGCTGTTCGAGCATCAGGGCCGAACGCAATATGTCGCTCCCGCGCGGCGACAGGCCCTGAACGCCCTGCGGCGGCTGGACCGCGAACACCTGCGCGCGATTGAGCGCGTCCACACCGAGCATGATCGCGACTGGAACGCACAAACCCGACCGGCGCTGGGGCAGGCGGTGGCGCAGATCCGGGCCAGGATAGAGCGCGCAGCGGTGGTGCTGATCGCCGGCGGACACGTGGCCGTGCTGATGAATCGCTTGCGGTTGTTCGGCGCCCGGCTATGGCTGCAGGATCAATCCATCGTTGCCTGGTCGGCCGGGGCCATGGTGCTGGGCGAGGCCATCGCCCTGTTCCACGATCATCCGCCCCAGGGCGCCGACAATGTGGAGGTCTTCGACTCGGGCCTGGGTCTGCTGCCGCAGCTGCAGCTGTTTCCCGATGCCGAGCGCCGCCTTGATCTGGATCGGCCGGCGCGCATCGTCATGCTGGCGCGCCGTTTCGCCCCCAGGCAGTGCCTGAGCCTCGACCCCGGCGCCTGCCTGCATGCCCGCCCGGGAAAAGCACTGCTGAGCCATGGCGTACGACGGCTCGAGCGCGATGGCTCGGTGCGCCCGCTCGTGACCGCGGCGGACCCGTGAACCGGATACTCAAACGCCTGCTGGCCGACGGACCGCCGGATCCGGGCCGGCTGAATCAGTTCGTCCACCGCCACCGTTTTCCGCTGGTGGATCGGCAAGGCGTAACGTTTGTCTACGCCGGCCAGGCCGATGCGGTCTATCTGCGCTGCTGGGTGTCGGGCCTGCCCGCCGCCATTCCCCTGCATCGTCACGGCGACAGCCTGCTGTGGACGACCCACATGGCACTGCCCGAAGGCTCGCGCATCGAGTACAAGCTGCAGGTCGAGGCCGGCGGCCACAGTGAGCTTATCGTGGACCCGCTCAACCCGGTCAAGGCGGCCGATCCCTTCGGCGCCAACTCCGTGTGTCGGGCCTGGGGGTATCGGCGGCCCGAGTGGACCCGGGCCCGGGCCGAGCGCCGGGGCCGCCTGGAATCGTTCACCATCGAAAGCCAGGCCTTTGGTCAGCGCCGCGACATTCGCCTCTACCTGCCCGCACGCTTCCGCCCCAATCGGCGCCATGGCCTGCTGATCGTCCACGACGGCCTGGACTATCTGCGCTATGCGAAATTTGCCACGGTGCTTGACAACCTGATCGAGCGGCTGGAAATCGAGCCGCTGATCGTCGCCTTTACCCAGTCGCCGGACCGCCTGAACGAATACGCCGGCGACGACCGCCATGCCCGTTTCGTGGCCGAAGAAATCCCGCAAGCGCTGGCGAAACACTTCCCGCTGATCGACTCGGCAAAGGCGCGCGGGCTGATGGGTGCGAGCTTCGGCGGCGTGGCCACACTGCATGCCGCCTGGCGCTATCCGCAGGTTTTCGGACGCCTGCTGCTGCAGTCCGGTTCCTTTGCCTTCACCGATCTGGGCCATCACCAGCGCGGGCCGGTGTTCGACCCGGTGGTGCGCTTCGTCAACGCTTTCCGCGCCGATCCCGGCGTGCCGGCGGAGCGGATTTACTTGTCCTGCGGCATTTATGAATCCCTGATTTACGAAAACCGATCCATGGTGCCGCTGCTCAGCGCCCGGGGTATCGACGTGCGCTTTGAAGAAGCGCGTGACGCGCATAACTGGGAAAACTGGCGCGATCGCCTGCGGCCCGCGCTGTCCTGGCTGTTCCCCGGGCCGCTCTGGATGGTTTACGAGTAGCGGGCAACCTTTGAACGCTTCCCGCCTTGGTTGGAGTGTGCAAGACTACTGTCGGTAATCATTCCGGGGTCCAAGCATGGTCAAGCACACGCGGCAGATTGGTTTATGCCTGGGGGCCGATATCTGCTGGCCGATCTGTTTCGAGGAAATCCTCAAACGCCTGGAGCTGGCCATCCCCTTAAACGGGGAAACCCTGGAGTTCCACGTCGAGCGAGTCACGCTGGAGCCGTTCAATCTGCGCCAGCCGGTGCGCTATGACGTGGTCATCGATCGCCTGACCCACTGGTATTCGGTCGCCCGCGAATGGATCAAGAAGGCCGTGGTAATGAACGATACCTACGTCTTCAACAACCCCTGGTCGATCCAGTCCAACGAAAAGCACACCAGCTACTGCGCCATGATGCGCCTGGGGATGCCGATTCCCGACACCTGGATGCTGCTGCCCAAGGCGTATGACGACTACGCCGACCTTGAGGACACGCTGAAACGCTACGCCCGACTGTTCGATCTGGCCGAGTACGGCGCCCGGCTGGGCTACCCGCATTTCATGAAACCCTACGACGGCGGCGGCTGGCGCGGGGTGACGCGCATCAACAACGAAGCCGAGCTGCGCGAGGCCTACGAGGCCAGCGGCACCTCGGTCATGCACCTGCAGGCCGCCGTTTTGCCGTTCGACCGTTTTGTGCGCTGCTTAGGGCTAGGTCCCCAGACCCGCGTCATCAACTACGACCCCGATGCGCCGCTGCATGATCGCTACCGCAGCGACATTGACTTTCTCACGGCCGAAGACCAGCAAGTGATCGAAGACATCACGCTGACGATCAACGCCTTTTTCGGCTGGGACTTCAACTCCTGCGAAGCCCTGCTCAAGCATCACGAGTGGTACCCCATCGACTTTGCCAACGCCTGTCCCGACTCGCAGGTCACCTCGCTGCACTATCACTTTCCCTGGCTGATCAAGGCCAACCTGCGCTGGGCGTTGTTTTGCGCAGCCAGCGGCCGCCGCGTGCGCCGCAATCTCGATTGGGCGCCGTATTTCGAGATTGCCGACGAACCCGGCGAATGGCGGGAAAAACTGCCGCGCTACGCCGCCCTGGCGCGCGAACATTTCGAAGTGGACGCATTCCAGGACTTCTGCGATACCCACCTGGCCCACCTGGATGCCGTGGCCGATGAATTCTTTGCCTCACCGGTCGCCCTGGATGCGGTGCGGCAAAAAGTCGAAGCGCTTTATCCCGCCCACGAGATCGAGGAATTCACCCAACTGTTCTTTCAGCGCATCCAGCGCTGGCGCGAACAGGAAAGCAGGGCCTGACCCGGCATGAACCGCCAACACTGGGAATGGCACAGCGAGCGTTTACCGATTCCGGCGCGCGTGGTGCGCTGGGGCCACTGGGGCACGCCGGTACTGCTTTTTCCCACCGCCGGCGGCGATTTCGAGGAAGTCGAGCGCTTCCAGCTCATCCAGGCAATTGCGCCCCTGATCGAAGGCGGCCGCGTCAAGGTGTATTCCATCGACAGCGTGGCCGGCCGCACCTGGCTGGAAAAACGCCACTCGGTCGAGTACTGCGCGCGCGTGCAGAACCTCTTCGATACCTTCATCTACCGCGAACTGGTGCCGCTGATTCACGCCGACTGCGGTGGCCAGGACCTGGAAATCGTCACCGCCGGCGCCTCCATCGGCGCCTTTCACGCCGTGGCCTCGGTATGCCGTCACCCCGATGTGTTTCGCCTGGCCATCGGCATGAGCGGCAGCTACGACTTGAGCAATTTCCTGAACGGGCGCTTCAGCCAGGACTTCTATTTTTCCTCCCCGATGCACTACCTGCCAGGCCTGGCGGATTCCTCCCCGGAGCTGACCGGCTTGCGCCGGCGCATGGTGCTGCTGGCCGGCGGCAGTGGGCGATACGAGGACATTGGCGAATCCTGGCGCATGGCTGAAGTGCTGGGCCGCCGCGGCGTGCCCAACCGGGTCGATGACTGGGGCTCGGAGTGGCACCACGACTGGGTGACCTGGCGCGAGATGCTGCCGCAGTATCTCGCTGAGCACGCTTGATGGATTCGCCTGATCGATCATGAACGTCATTTTCATTGAACCGGCCTTCCCTGACGAGCAGCGCCAGTTCGTGCGTGCGCTGAGCGCGGTGGGCGCGCGCGTGATCGGTATCGGTGAGCGCCCGTCTTCGATGCTTGGCGAAGAGCTGCTCGGCCAGCTGTTTCACTACGAGCAGATCGGCTCGGTGGTCGATGAAGGGGCGCTTCATGACCGCGTGCGCGCGATCCAGTCAAGGCTCTGGGTGGATCGTCTGGAGGCCACGGTCGAGGCGCATATCCTGCCCGCAGCACGCGTGCGTGAAGCCTGCAGCATCCCCGGCATCAGCGAGCGCACGGCCTGGCTGTGTCGCGACAAACCCTCCATGAAAGCTGCCCTGCGCGCCGCCGGCGTGCCGTGCGCCCAATCCGACGGGGCCGACAGCGCCGCCGAACTGCGCGCCTTCGCCGCGCAAGTCGGCTTTCCCATCATCATCAAACCGCGCGCCGGGGCGGGTGCGGCGGGCACTCTGCGAGTCAATGACTGGCAGGCCCTGGAAGCGGCGCTGCCGCAGCTGGGATCGGGCTCGGTGGCGGTCGAAGAGTTCATCGAAGGCCACGAGGGTTTTCTGGACACCATCGGCATCGACGGCCAGGTCGCCCACGAGTTCATCAGCCACTACTATCCCAACGTGCTGCAGGCCATGCGCGAGCGCTGGATCTCGCCGCAGATCGTGGCCACCAACCGCTTGGACGCGCCCGGCTATGCCGAAATCAAGCGCATGGCGCGCAAGGTCATCCGGGCTTTGGGCATCACCACCGCGGCCACCCATATGGAATGGTTCTTCGGACCCAGGGGGCTGAAGTTTTCCGAAATCGGCTGCCGTCCACCGGGCGTGGGGCAGTGGCACAACTACGCCGCGGCCAACGAAATGGATATCTATCGCGAATGGGCCATGGCGATCTGTCACGGACGCATCGACCAGCCGCCCTCGCGCCGCTATTCAGCCGGCATCATCGCCCTGCGCCCCAGCCAGGATGGGCACATCCACGGCTATGAAGGCGCCGAGCGAGTCTGGCAGCGCTGGGGCGAGCACATCTTTGCCTCGCATCTCCCCGAACCCGGCACGCCGACCCAGGGTATTGAGGCCGGCTACATGGCTAACGCCTGGATTCGCGCGCGCCACCCCGACTACGACCATCTGCGCCACATTCTCGACGACATCGGGCAGACCCTGAAGGTGCGAGCCGGCTAAGTCGGAAATCGTTCATCTACAGCTCGTCGGCCCCCGGCTCGTCGCGGCAGTAGACGTAGGCCACGCCGCTCAAGCGCCGGTTGAGCTGCTGGAAGTCATCGAGAATTTCCCAGGCCGGGTGCGGCAGATCGCCCTGGCTGCGCTTGGTGCGAATCAGCCAGGCGCTGTTGTCGCGCTTGTTCTGCAGGATCACCCGGCCCATCTCGGGCTTTTCCTGCATCAGCATGCGGGCGACGTTTTCCATCTGACGACTCAGGCGCCTGGAGGCCTCGATCAGCAGCGGGCGGACCTGTTCGAGCTTGGTCGGATAGCGGTTGAGCAATTCTTCCGTGTCGGCCAGCAGGTCGCGGCCCAGGGTGCGCACGATGATCGGCATTTCGCGCATCAAATCATCGATGGTTTCTTTCAGCGTGCCGTCTTCACGATCCAGGGCGTCGTCCGGCACACCGTCGAGGAAACGCACCAGTTCGCGCCGTGCCGCCAGCAGCTGGCGCGTGCGCGCCTCGACATCGGCGCGCACATCTTTGGTCAGCTCGCCCTGGCGAACGCTGTCGATCAAGACATCGCGCATCACGTGCAGCGTATCGAAGATGCGCAGCGTCTCGCGCATGGACGCGTTCACCGCCAGCGCCGGACTTTGCAGCAGCAGCGGGTCCAGACTCAGAATATCCGTCTTGGCCGACTGCTTGGCCGATTTCGGCGGAGGTTCAGGCACCAGAACCAGCGCCAGACGTTCGAGCTTGTCGGCAAACAGCACGGCGGCACAGGCCAGCAGGTTGAACAGGGTGTGCGTCCAGGCCGCCTGCTGCGGCAGTCGGCCCGGCAAGTCGGCATAGAAAGCATCCGGCAGGCTGGTCAGCACAGCGATGAGCAGCATGGCCAGCGGCAGCTTGACGATCAGCACCGCCAGACCCAGCCTGCGACCGTCCAGCCGCCCCCAGCCGGCGACCAGCACGGTCAGACACAACCCGATGTTGGCGCCGATGACCCACAGCATCAGCATGGTCAGATCCAGCTGTCCGCTGGCGGCCAGGCCGAGCGCAAGGGCAATCGAAGCCGTCGACGACTGGACCAGCAAGGTCAGCACCAGGGCCCCGAACAAAAACAGCAGCGGCAGTTCCGACAGCGCGGCAAACAGATTTTCGATGGCCGGGTCGGAGCCGACCGATCGAGCGGACTCGGAGATCAGGCCCATGCCCAGCAGCATCAGCCCAAAGGCCAGCAACGCCTGGCCGAAGCCCTTGGGCCGGCTGCGCTCGACGAACAGGAACAACACGCCGCCCACGGCCAAAAAGGCGCCGGCAAATTGCTGGAGATTGAACGACAGGACCTGGATGAGTACGGTAATGCCGAGCTGTGCACCCAGCAGGACCGCCAGGACATTGGGCCAAGGCATCTTGCCGTCGCGCGTCATGTCCACCGACAGCAGCGCCATGGCGGTCGAGGAAGGCATGATGGTGCCGGCGGCGGTGCCGCCAATCAGGGAGCTTGGGCGGGTGCGGGTGAAACCCTGCAGCCAGTCGATCAGATCGCCACCCAGCAGCCGTGCAAAGCCCTTGCGCAGAAGACGCAGGCCCAGCAGGATCAGGATGATGCCGCCAATCAGATTGATGAACTGCACGGCACGCCCTCCGTCGCGACCTGACTCGGGAGGGCAGAGTATACCCCTGAACGCCCCCGCAACCGACGAATCATCGGGATCACACTTCTGCAATCCGCGCCCTGGTCAATCCAAAGCGTGATCCTTCTCAGCCCGAACGGCTCAGCCCGAACGTCAAGCGCCTCTTCTTCGTGATCCGCTGCGGTTTAGAAGAAGCGATAGGTTCCCTGGATGCCGAAAAAGCGAGGGTTGCCGGGGATAAAGGTCGGGAAGCCGAAGACGTCGCCGGTATTGCCGGCATCAATCAGGAACTCCTTATCGAACAGGTTATCGACATAAGCGAGAATCTGCCAACGATCATCATGGTCGGTCAGGCCGACGCGCAAGCCCACCAGGCCGTAAGCCCCTTGAGCGAGTAACGGATCGTTATCGTCTTCGAAGAACACGCTGGAGCGCCAGTTCCAGGTGGCGGTGACGGAACCGCGACCCAAAGCACCAACGCGTGCAAAGTAGCTCAGACCCGCTGCCCCCGACCATTCCGGAGTGAGTCGAAAGGTGTTGCCCGCGAACTCGATCGGGTTGCCGTCCTGATCGAAATTGTCGAATGTGGCATCCAGCCAGGAGACATTGGCAAAACCCTCGAA
>CAZUTZ010000048.1:0-2149 GCA_964623655.1 uncultured Wenzhouxiangella sp. | reverse complement strand
GTATCGGCCGGCAGCAGGGGCTCGAAGGAAATCGACGAGATCTCACCGGTTCCGAACAGTCCTGAATCCTTGTCTTCGCTGATGTAACGCCCACCCAAAGTCAGGAACAGGCGCTCGGTGATCCCGAAAGTGCCGTCCAGATAGACAGACCACGATTCGGTGCGGCCGAAATTCTGAAACTCTTGCTGGTAAAAGTCTGCGATCGGGGTTCCGGTGAACGGGTTGACGGTGATCAGATTGGGCTGGCCATCCGGCAGGATGAACGGTGTCCCCAGAACTGAATTGATGAAGACCTGCTCATTGGTCTCGAAGGGGACGCGCTGGAAACCGCGCTCGTAAAAATAACTGACGCCACCAAAGGCCTGGAATCGGCGACCGCCATCGAAGTTCAGTCGCAAGTCCTGACTGCGCTGACGGCCAAAAGCGTCTTCCTTGAAATCCAGAAACTTCAGGCCAAATCCGTCGGCGTCGAACACTTCGAGCGAATCGAAGCCGCGCCAGGCGCTGTTACTGTGCAGGCTGAAGCCACTACCGAAATCGTGGTCGACCAGCAGCGTCACGCCCTTGACTGTGCGATCCAGTCCCAGCTCCCTGCCGCGCGGCCCCAGTTCGGCAAAACTGAACGGATCGGTGGTGCCGCCGGTCGGCGGGATGCTGCCGCTCTTGAACGAGGTGCCGGGGGGCGTGTCTTCCTGGTAATTGAAAATCAGCGTCGCTTCGGTTGCATCGCCCAGCAGCGCACGCAGGCTGGCGCGGATGGCGAACGTGTCCTTGCCGTTCAGTTTGCCACCGGCGCACTCGGGGTCCGGACTCAGACTGACCGGCGAACAGGCGATATTGTCGATGAACCCATCGCGCGTCCGATAAATGGTGGCGACGCGGCCAAAAAGAAGACCGTCGATGAGCGGGGCATTGAACGTGGCTTCGACTCGACGCTCGGCAAAATTACCGACACCCAGGCCGACGCTGCCGCTGAACTCATCCTGCGGCTTGGCGCTGATGACGCTGATCGCACCAATGCTGGCAGCCGAACCGAACAAGGTGGATTGCGGGCCCTTGAGGACTTCGACCCGTTCGATGTCGAACAGCTCGAAAACCGTACCGCGCGACCGGCTGACATCAACGCCGTCAAAGAACACGGACACCCGGGGCGAGAAATTGGCCGCGCCCGAGTCGCTGGTAATGCCGCGGATCACGAAGCCGGGGTTGTTCGGGCTCTGCTCCTGAATCTCGACGCCGGGCACGAAACCGGCCAGTTCAAAAAACTGCTCGACGCCGATACGCTCAAGGAAGCTGCCGTCATAGGCAGTCATGCTGATTGGCACATCCTGTGCGCGCTCTTCGCGGCGCTGCGCGGTGACTGTCAGGCGATCCATGACCAGGCCGGTCTCTCCGGAAGCTTCGGTTTCTTCGGCTTGCCCGAAAGCCGGGGCGCACAAGGCGGAAATGATGGCGGTAAAGAGGAGCTTCCGGGTTACTAAGGTCATGGCCATTCCTGTGGAAGACGAATCCGGAAAGTTTCGGACGCATCAATGACAGGCAGGCGACAATTGGATAACAGAAATTTAACAGGCGCCGGAAAATCAGCGCGCTAGAGGCGCCGGACTGACCGAAGGCGCCAGCCGGCGCCGGGTCAAATGCCCGTTCAAGGCTTCTGGTCGATCAGTCAGGATCCCGTCGACCCCCAAACCCACCAGCCAATCCCAGGTCTCCTCGTCGTTGATCGTCCAGACGTAGACCGGCAAGGCAACGGACCGGGCTGCGCGAACCACGCGGGGCGTGACCAAAGCCCGGTCACCCAGAACGGGCGGGATAGCCAACAGATCGGCATCGCGCCGCCAGAACCGAGCCAGTCCCAGGTTGGCCAGAATGACGAAGCGGCGCGCCTCGCCCGCTGAAGCGACGGTGGCAACATCAGGCGCGCGAGCACGAACGGCATCGAGCGTTGCCTGATGAAACGAAGCAATGGCGACGCTGCGCTCACGATCATGACGCCTGATGTCGTCAAGCACCGCTTCGACGACCTGATCCCCGGCGGGCTTGATCTCGATCATCAGCCGCTGCTGCGTGTAGCGGGCGAGAAACTCATCCAGGTTCAGAATGCGCAGTCCCCGTGCACGCCAGACCGGCTCCATGTCGTCGGGCGCAA
>CAZUTZ010000047.1:0-12405 GCA_964623655.1 uncultured Wenzhouxiangella sp. | reverse complement strand
CCGAGCCGGGCCGAATAGTGCAAGCGGGCATCACCCGCGATAACGTTCGACTTGGTCCCGCCGTTGAACAGGCCCAGATTGAAGCAGGTCCGGCGGCCGGCTTCGGCCTCGCTCGCGCAGTAATCCAGCGCCGCGGCCGTCCAGCGCGCCGCCCGGTGATTGGCGTTGTCGACCAGCGCCCGCGCCTCGGAAGAATGACCCATCACGCCGCGAAAATGGCCTTTGACCGACAGAAAGCCGCGATGAGCCAGCACCGCCCGGCAGCCGGTCGGCTCGCTGACCACCACCTGCTCGAAGTTCCGGTGGGCGGGCGTTTCCAGAAAGCGGCGAACACAACAGCTGCCGGCACCCTCCTCGTCGCTGGACAACAGTAGGGCCATGGGTCGATCGGTGCTTTCCGCCACGCTCAACAAGGCCGCTGCCGCGCCCTTGATATCGCACACCCCCCGACCGTACGCCTTGCCGTCGTCGACCGTCAGTTCCAGTGCCGGCCAGGTCCAGCCCTCGCCTATCGGCACGGTGTCGAGGTGGCAGTTGAACAGCACCCGTGGCGCGCCGCGCCGGGCCAGCAGATTCACGTGACCCTCGCCGAAATCCTCGAATTCAACCTCGAACCCGGCGCCTTTCAGCACTTCGGCCGCATGCACGAACATGGCGCTTTCGGGCATGATCAGACGCGGCGGGTTCTGGCTGTCACAAGCCACCAGCACTGCCAGATGTTCCAGCGTTCGTGCCAGGCTCACTTCAGTTGCCTCTGCCAGCTTCGAAAGCATCACGCAGAGGCGCAGAGACGCAAAGGGCGCAGAGGAAAACAATGAAAAAGAAGTTTTTCTCTGCGTGCTCTGCGTCTTCGCGCCTCTGCGTGATGCTTTTCATCAGGACGATCACACTCAAGAACGCCGAACGCGAGCAGCCAGGGTCGAGCTCTGGCCGATCAGCTTGACGAAGCCCTCGGCTTCTTCCGGCGTCCAGCCCGCAGACTGGGCGTAGACGGCTTCAGGGTCCTTGAGCAGGTAGCGCGAGCCCACGGCGACCGCTTCCACGCCCCCGCCCTGGCTGGCCAGACGGACCACGCCGGTGACGTATTCATTCGCGCTGGCCAGATAAGCCTCGAGATCAGCCTTGTGCGGCTCGAAGAAAAAGCCCGTATAGACCAGTTCGGCCCAGCGCTGGGCAATGTTCTGATGGAACTGGTTTTGCAGACGGGTGTTGACGGCCTCCCTGAGCGCGCGCTGGGCGATCATCAGCCCATCGACGCCGGGACACTCGAACACGATCCGGCCTTTCAGGCCGATCGAGACGTCACCGGTATAAATATGCCGACCCACGCCATAAGCGCCCAGCTCTTCGTTCAGGCGCTTGAGAATCTCCGGGCCGCTCAGACGCTCGTCGTTCAGACTGACTGCCCGCCCCCTCTCGAAGCCCAGCGTCAGCGCCAGCGGCTCATCCGGCCATTCGGATCGGGGCCGGCACCACACTCGGGTGTCGTCGCCGGGCACGCCGAACTCGTCGATTTCCTGGCCCGACAGGGTCACGCCCAGCAGGTTTTCATTGATGGAATAGCGGCTGTTGGAGCTTGGCACCTCAATGCCCGCTTCTTCCATCAGCTTCAGTTCATGCGCACGCACATTCGAGGTCTCGCGCTGCAGTTCGCGAATCGGCGCATGGATCACATAATCGCCCAGCGAGCGCACGCTCTGGTCGAAACGCAGTTGATCATTGCCCATGCCGGTGCAGCCGTGGGCAAAGTGGCGCGTGCCCAATCGGTCGGCCAGCTTGAGGCATTGCTGGACGATGACGTAGCGGTCCGAGCACAGCATCGGGTACTGCTCGAGCATGCGCGCGCCCGACCACAAGAGCGGTACAACAAACTGATCCCAGAGCGGCTCGGAGGCCTCCAGCTCGTGGTGCTCGGCCGCGCCCAGCGCCCGCGCGCGCTCGCCGATCCAGGCTTTCTGCTCGCCATCAATTCCGCCGGTATCGACGAAAGCGGTGTGCACCTCGAAGCCTTTTTGTTTCAGCGCCAGCACGCAATAGCTGGTATCCAGCCCGCCGGAGAAGGCGAGTACCACTTTGTCAGACATGTTGATCCGTTCTCTTGTCCTTATTCCCTGGTCGATCAGCGTTCCTGCATCAATTCGAGCAGCAGCGCCTTTTGGACATGCAGGCGGTTTTCCGCCTCGTCCAGCGCCACGCAATAATCGGCATCCATGACCTCGTCGCTGGCCTTGATATTGCGCCTCAGCGGCAGGCAATGGCTGAACCGGCCTCCATCAGTCAGAGACATTTTCGCACCGTCGACCATGAAATGCCGGTAAGGCGCGCGAACCGCCGCTTCTTCCCCGGGTCGCCCGTAAAACGGCAGCGCACCCCAGCTCTTGGCGTAGACGAACTCGGCACCCGTGTAGGCTTCTTCAATACCGGTCGTCACCTTCAGCGAGCCACCGGATTCCTGGGCCTGGCGCTCGCCGGCGGCCATGAACTGCTCGTCGAGCAGGTAGGCCTCTTCCGGAATCAGCAGGGTCACGTCCATGCCGAACTTGGTCGCAATCAGCAGTGCCGAATTGGCCACCGCGGTGTTGAGGGGGCGCGGGTGAAAAGTCCATGTCAGCAGGAATTTCCTGCCGTCGGGCTGGCCGAGCTGGTCCTGGATCGTGCGCATCAGGGCCAGTTCCTGGCATGGATGAACAATGGTTTCCATGTTGATGACCGGGACTGCGGCGTGCTCGGCCAGAGCCTTGATCACACGATCCTGTCGATCAACCGACCAGTCCTTGAACAGCGGAAAAGCGCGCAGGCCGATCGCATCGCAGTAGCGCGATAACACGCCGGCGACTTCGATGATGTGTTCCTCGGCCGCAGCGTCCATGACCACGCCAGGCTCGAACTCGATCCCCCAGGCCGCCTTGCCGGGCTCCAGCACCACGGCATGGGCGCCGAGCTGGAAGGCGCCGATTTCGAACGAAGAACGAGTGCGCAGGCTGGGGTTGAGAAACAACAAGGCTACGGCCTTGCCGGCCAGGCGCCGATTGACCGGCTGCTCCCGCAAGGCGGCAGCGCTGTCCAACAGGCCCTGCAGCTCCTGCCGCGACCAGTCCACGGTAGTCAGAAAATGACGCATGTTGATCCAAGGCTCCTTTTTAGGAATCGGTAACTGAATCGGCTGCCAGTGGGCCACGTAGACAATTTGGGCCACACTTCCGAGTGTGACATGCCCGCAACGCAAGTTGAAAGCCGATGATCCCGGCCGAAAAGCTTTCGCCCCGCTGATCGGCGGTGGGTTTTTTCCAATCAGGGATGCTATAAAGACGCCTCTGAATCCACCAACCTCAAGGAGCGTCCGCCATGGGCATCGAAGTCGCCGGCCTTCTGGGCCTGATCTGGCTGATCATCGTCATTTGGGCCATCATCAAAACCGCCCAGGCCCGTGTCGGGCCGGTCCCTAAGGTTTTGTGGATTTTGATTCTTCTGTTTTTCCCGCTGCTGGGCCTGATCCTGTGGTTTTTCCTGGGGCCGAAAGGCTAGGGAACCCCATGAAGATGGCCGGCGCTCAATCGGGCGCCGGCCGCTGTTCGGCTCACGAACCCCTTCGCCGGTCAGCGCCGCGCCTCTAAAAGCTCAGCTCAGCGTCAAGCGCACGAACTTCCGCTTGCCGACCTGAACCACTCCGCCAAACCCCGCCTGTAAGACCAGAGCCCGGTCACTGACCCGCTCACCATCGATTTTCACCGCGCCCTGCCGGATCATTCGGAAAGCGTCCGAGTTCGATGCGGTCAGGCCGCAGGCCGTCAAAGCAGCGGCAATCCCGATGCCGTCGTCGCCCGCCGGCAACGTCTTTTCCGGCATGTCTTCGGGCATTTCGCCCTGCCGGAAGCGGGCGATGAAGGACTCGCGCGCGCGCTCGCCGGCGCCAGCCCCGTGGAAGCGATCGACCAGTTCCAGGCCCAATTCGAACTTGACGTCGCGCGGATTGCGCCCCTCGGCCACGGCCGTTTTCAGACTGGTCAACTCGGCCGTTGGGCGAAAACTCAACAGCTCGAAATAGCGCCACATCAGCTCATCGGAAATGCTCATGAGCTTGCCGAACATTTCGTCCGGCGGGTCGGTGATGCCGATGTAGTTATCCAGTGACTTCGACATCTTCTGGATGCCGTCGGTACCTTCCAGCAATGGCCAGGTGATGATGGTCTGCGGTTTCTGGCCTTCCTGAGACTGAAGCTGGCGACCGACCAGCAGGTTGAAGGTCTGGTCCGTGCCGCCCATTTCCACGTCTGCCTTCAGCGCCACCGAATCGTAGCCCTGAACCAGTGGATAGAGAAACTCGTGCACGGCGATCGGCTGACCGCTCTTGTAGCGTTTATGGAAATCATCGCGCTCGAGCATGCGCGCAACCGTGTGCTTCGAGGCCAGTCGGATCATGTCGGCCGCCGACATCCGGCCAAACCATTCAGAATTGAAGCGCACTTCCGTGGCCGAGCGATCCAGAATCTTGAACACCTGGGCGGCGTAGGTCGTGGCGTTGGCCCGAATATCATCTTCGCTCAGCGGCTTGCGGGTGGCGCTCTTGCCGGTGGGGTCGCCGATCATGCCGGTGAAATCACCGATCAGAAAAATGGCGATGTGGCCGGCGTCCTGAAATCGCCGCATGGCGTTGATGATCACCGTGTGACCCAGATGGAGGTCAGGTGCCGTCGGGTCGAACCCGACTTTCACGCGCAAAGGCCGGTCACCTTCGAGGCGCAGATTGAGCTCCTCGGCGGAAATGATTTCGGCCGCACCGCGGGTCAGCTCTTCGTGTCTTTTTTCCAAAATGAACGACTTGTGCTGGATTTCTGAAAAGACGCGTTGACTAAAGCGCCGGAATGTCGGTAATGTTACCGGGTTTGCACGCGCCAAAGTTTGAGGCATGATGAGAAAATCGATGGCGCGACGTCGCGCTGAATCCCCGGCCAATGCTGCTCTGGCGGTCGTTCACAAGGCAACCGCCGCGATCCGGAGCTGGGCCGGGCAAGCCTGGAGCGCTGCCGACAGTCATCGCGGCTGGACAGCAGCAGGCGTCGGTCTGCTCAGCCTGGGACTGGTCCTCAGCCTGCTCCCGGAAAGCGGCGTCGACTCCGAGTCAACCAGCGACAACAACGGCACCGTCAAACTCGTCAGTGAGTTCGCGCAGCCCCTCGAGCTTGGAGAATCCGAAACGCTGCCGCCAGAGGCCGGCGACGAATTCGAAGATCAGCAAGCCGACGCCGATCGCGACTGGACTTTGGTGGAAGTCCGCCCCGGCCAGACGCTGGAACGCATCTTTCGCGACCAGGGGTTGAGTGCCGGACTGCTGCACCGGGTGGTTCATCACGACGACCAGACTCGGAGCCTGGCGCGCATTCGCCCTGGCGACACCTTCGGATTCGACCTGAACGAGGCGGGGGAATTCCTGGCGATGCGCGCAGACCTGGATGACGAACGCTGGCTGATCGTCGAGCAGGCAGAAGATGGCCTGACCACGCATGTCGAGTACCGCGACCTGGAGACGCGGGTGGTCGAGGCGACCGGCATCATTTCCTCTTCGTTGTTCAATGCAGCCGCTGCAGCCGGGCTGTCGGACAACATGACCATGCGTCTTGCCAATATCTTTGGCTGGGACATCGATTTCGCGCTGGACATTCGCTCGGGTGATCGCTTTGCCCTGGTCTATGAGGAAATCTGGCGCGATGGCGAATTTCTGCGCGACGGCACCATTCTGGCTGCACGCTTCGTCAACCGCGGCGAAAGCTTCGAGGCGATTCGTTTCGACGCCGGCGACGGACCCGATTACTTTGCCCCGGACGGTCGACCGATGCGCCGGGCTTTCCTGCGCGCACCGCTGAACTTCACCCGCGTCACATCCAACTTCAATCCACGCCGGTTTCATCCGATCACCCAGCGCAGGCAGCCGCATAACGGCACCGATTACGGCGCACCCACCGGCACGCCGGTGTGGGCGGCCGGCGACGGCCGGGTGATCCGCTCGGCCTACAACAATGCCAACGGCAACTACATCTTCATTCAGCACGGCAACAACATCGTGACTCGGTATCTGCATCTGAACCGGCGCCACGTTCGGGTCGGAGCGCGGGTTCGCCAGGGCGAAACCATCGGCACCGTTGGCATGACCGGCATGGCCACCGGTCCGCACCTGCACTACGAGTTCCTGGTCGACGGCGTCCACCGCAACCCGCGTACGGTCGAGCTGCCCGATGCCGAGCCCTTGCCGGCGGAGCAAATGGACGCTTTCCGGAACGCCGGCGAACCCCTGTTGGCGATGCTCGATGACCTCCAGGGGCCCAGCGTTCTCCTCGCCCAGCGTCAGGGTGATGACGATGGTTGCAGCGGCGCCGATTCTGACTGCTGACGGGGCGTGGCCGAATACTTCATCGGCCTGCTTTCCGGAACGAGCATGGACGGCGTCGACGCCGTCCTGTGCGACTTCAGTGAGCGCCCGCCGGTCATCCCGGCCTGCCGCACCCTGCCCTTCGGCCCTGAACCGCGCCGCATGCTGGATCAGCTGCGCGCCGATCCGGATCGCTTTCCGACCGCTGATCTGGCGAGGCTCGACGCCTTGCTCGGTGATGTCTTTGCCGCAGCGGCCCAGGTCGTCTGCGCCGCCGCAGGCCTTTCAGCGACCGATATAACCGCCATCGGCAGCCACGGCCAGACGGTCCTGCACCGACCCGAGGCCTGCCCGCCGCATACCCTGCAAATCGGTGATCCCAATCGCATTGCATCGGCGACCGGCGTCCTGACAGTGGCCGATTTCCGCCGTGCCGATCTGGCCGCCGGCGGCCAAGGGGCACCCCTGGCCCCGTTGCTCCATAAGGCGCTAATGGCCAGCACCGAAGAAAACCGGGTCGTCGTCAACCTTGGCGGCATTGCCAATATCAGCGTGCTGCCGGCGCGCGGTGGGGTGACTGGCTTTGATACCGGGCCGGCCAACTGCCTGCTGGATTTCTGGTATCGGCACCACCACGGCGGAGATTTCGACCGCAACGGCACCTGGGCCGCCAGCGGCCGGGCCGATGCCGAATGGCTCGCCCGTTTGATGCAAGACACCTATTTCCAACGACCGCCGCCAAAGAGTACCGGCATCGAGTATTTCAGCCCGGCTTGGCTGCGGGCGCGTCTGCCTAAGTGGGCCGATCAGCGCCCGGCCGATATCCAGGCCACATTGGTCGAGTTTTCCGTCGCCGGCATCTGCGAGTCGATCGATTTGCTGCCGGCCCATGACCGACCGGAGCGGGTCATAGTTTGCGGCGGTGGCGTGCACAACGACTATCTGATGCGGCGACTGGCCGATCAGCTCGCCCCCCATGGCGTGGTTTCATCGGCGGATATGGGCCTGGATCCCGATCACGTCGAGGCGATCCTCTTCGCCTGGCTGGCGCGCGAGCGACTCGCCGGCAGAGCCCTGGCGACACCGCAGATCACCGGCGCGGTTGCACCGGTGCTGGCTGGGACCATCTGCGCGCCCCCGGTCAGCCGGCGTTGATATCGCCGCATCGGCTTGGCGGGAGAAACGGGAACAGTCGGCATCTGGCCTTGTCACACAGGCAGGTTCGCATTGGATCATTCAATCAATGACTTTGATCATCCGACTGACCAGTATCCTGATTCTGACTCTGGCGCTGTCCGCCTGCGGCGACCGTGATACCGAAACGGCTCCGCCGCCTCCACCGCCCGAAGTCGAAAGCGCGGTCGACGAGCAGGACCCGGTGGAACGGTCCGAACCCGCCGACGAACCACCGCCACCGGCTGATCCGGAAGACGCCGCAGGTGCGGATCGTGACGCTTTGGAGGAAGCGCGTGCCGAGCGCCAGGCGCTGAGAGAGCGCCGCGATGGTGGCACGGGCTGGTGGACGGATGACGCCCTGGCCGAGCGACTCGGGCTGGAGCCTGACCAGCGAAGGGCCCTGCTCGAAGCGCGCGAGACGCTGATCGACGCACGTCTTGAAGGCCGGACCCGC
Organism: uncultured Wenzhouxiangella sp.; assembly: GCA_964623655.1. Taxonomy (GTDB): domain Bacteria; phylum Pseudomonadota; class Gammaproteobacteria; order Xanthomonadales; family Wenzhouxiangellaceae; genus Wenzhouxiangella. The sequence continues at coordinate 4,411 of CAZUTZ010000047.1, read as the reverse complement.
CTGCAGCAGCAACGCACCGCCATTCGCGCCGCTGAACAAGACCAACAGTCGGAGCGCCTGGCCGAACTGGAAGCGTCTCGAGACGAAATTCTGGCTGAGATGGAGGAGGCCGAATCGGCGTGGCAAGGTACGCTGAGCGAAGTCCTCAACACCGAGCAGCTGGAACGTTTACGGCAGGAACAGCCGGAAATCGATTGAATTTATTCTCGCCCTTGCCGCAGCGAGAAATCAGTCGAGCACGAACTCGAGGCGAAGCGCCAGCAGTCGCTCGTAGGTCGTGCCATCCAGGCGATAGGGTTCAAAGCGATAGCGGCGCACGGCCTCCAGAGCGGCGTTATCGAAAGTCCCCGCTGGCTCGGCTGCGACGACTTCAACACCCCTCGGCGAGCCGTCACCATCGACGACCAGCTGCAAATCCACCCAGCCCTCTATGCCACGACGACGCGCAATCGTCGGATATTCAACGGGCTCCATATGGATGATTTCCAACTCTGCAGGTGATGTCGGCGTCGTCAGAAATTCCTGCTGGCGGCGCGCGCTGGCAAGGCTGTCTGACAAATCCTCGACTAGTGCATTATCGGGATCCATCTGCTCCAACCCGTCAATCGCGCTTTCAGCCCGGTCGAAGTCGAGCTCGGCTATCGCCGTGCCGGCCTCGTCTGACAAGGTCGAAACCAGATTATCGAAAGGTTCGGCCAGCTCGGGATGCTGTGGATTTTCCGCGCGCAGCCGCCCCAGATAAAACGCCGCGCTGTCGCCGGCGGGCTCGGTCAACTGCCCATCCCGCAATCGTGCCAAAGCCGTTTGCAGTAATTCATCTTCCAGGGCGGCCTGCTGCTCGGCCAGCAAACGGTCCTCGACCGCTTCCACCTCGGCGCTCAATTCGGTCACCAGGTTGGGGTTCAGACCCCGCGCGAGGCCGTCTGCCAAAAACTGCTCTGCCTCTTCGGTCGCCTCAGCCTCCAACATGGCGTCAATCGATGACCGCGCGGCCGCATCGATTCGGCCACGCAGCGCCTGCACTTCCGAATCATCCGCGTCCATCGCCACAGCTTGCTGATAAAAATCCAGCGCGCTATTGCCCTCCGGCTCGACGAGGTTCCCCGCCTGCAGCCGGGCGTCGGCCTGCTCGATCAAAAGGTCAATGTCGCGCGGCGGTGGCGGTTCTGCGGTTTCAGCTTCTGCCACCGCTTCTTCAGCCGGCAAATCCTCGATCGCATCATCCGGCTCGGCGGCGACCAAGGCCTCGGCCATCAACGCCTCAATCGACTCCACCAGCGCCAGATCGATCTCGGGGATCTCTTCCTCTGCCGCGACGAGCGTCTCCGGTTCGGCCGGGATTGGCTCGACGGGAGGTGCCGGCTCCAGATCAACAGGGTCCGATGGCTCCTGTCCCGCCACGGGAACCAGAGACGGTGCCGGACTCGGTTCAGGCGAGCCGCGCAGAACGAGAAAACCCCCGATCGCCAACACCAGCACCAGCGCGCCGGCACCGGCAAGCAGGGGCGCCCGGCGCTTTTCAGGGCCCCGGGACACCGGCTGGGGCGGGGCTTTCGGCTTGCCACCTTCCCGACAGCGAGTGACTGCGTAATCGACGGCAAGCCGCAGAGCTCCCGAGGAAGCCGGCTTCAGCAGCAGGCGACTGATCCGACCCGCGTGGAGTCGCTCCATACAGCCCTTGGCCGGTTCCTTGCTGGCCGCAGCGATGATGATGGGAGCGGAAGCGTGGCGGTTGAGCGTGTCGAGCAAGCTGTCCAGCTGCGCGGGCTGAAGCGCGTCAGCATCAATCAGGACGGCGCGACAACCCTGCCGATCCAGAACGGTCGTGATTTCGGCCTCCTGGTCGACCAGGAAGAATTCGGCGGACTCACTCTGGATGCCTGCAACAAGCTCCCGCAATGCCGAATCGGTCGACCAGATGACAATGCCGACCCGAAGATCGGTCGCTTGCCCGGGCTGCGAATCAGACGCCGCAGACGGTTGAGAAAAGCTTTCATCGCTCATTACGAAAACCGAATCATTGATTACAGGCGTTGGATTAGATCAAAACGAAACACTGACGGTGCAGGCCGATTCAAGTTCGAGCTTGGAGAATAAGTCAACTCTTGCGCTTTTTGAGAAAAACATGTTTCGGGCCGTGGGTCAACCAGATTTTCGTGTCAACGCCCGGCCGCGCCCACGCATCGCCGTTCAGAGGCGCCCTTATGGGCGTGGGCGTTTAGAATGGCGGCTGCGACCGACCGAGCGCTGGATGGACCTGATGAACCCCCTCAGAACCGCGAGCCTGAAGGGCCTGCGCAAACTCAACAGCGCCTGGAAAGCACGCCGCAAGCAGCGCGCACGCCGGGAATTCGAGGCGGTGTTGCTGCAAAGTGGCGATCTGGCCATCGATTGCGGCGCCAACATCGGTGAAATCACCCTGGAAATGGCCCGGAACGGCGCGGAAGTGCACGCTTTCGAGCCGAATCCGCAGGCCATGGCGGTACTCAGGGAAAAGGTCAAAGGCCGACCTGCCGTTCACTGCCACGCCGCCGCAGTGTCTGATCACGACGGGCAAGCATCCCTGTACCTGCACAGGAAACACGATGTCGACCCGATGGGACATTCGGCGGGATCGTCTCTGGTTGGCGACAAACACAACCTGGATCCGGACCGCGCAATACAGGTGCCGGTTATCGACATCGCCCGTTTCATCCGCGACCTGGATCGGCCCGTGAAGCTTCTGAAGATCGATATCGAGGGCCTGGAGGCAAGGCTGCTCAACCACCTGCTGGATCAGGACGTGCTGGACCGCATCGAGCATGTCTTCTGCGAGACCCATGAATTCAAGGTGCCCGGGCTGTGGCGCCAGTGCCGGGCGTTGCGCCGGCGCCTGGCCGCCAGTGGCGTCGATCACGTCAACCTGGACTGGGCCTGAAAAGCGCAATACCGTCGAAAAGTGGGCCACGCTCCGGGCCTGGCTGGCCTTTCATGAGTCAGTCACGCTGCTCGACTTGCGCAAATCCGAACAGCGCATCGACCGGCCGTAGCGTCTCCTGCATCGTCTGCTGCCGGGTCGTGAATCTGCGTGACAGTGCGCCCAGAACCGTCTCGCGCAGTGCGCCAGCGTATTCGGCCTCCACGCGATCCAGCTCGGCCAGCAGCGCCGCCTCGAATTCATCGCGGTTTTGCGCCTCGTCCAGGCGCATCAGTACTGCTTCGGTCGACAGCAGGGTGACACCGAACACGCCGCCGGCGCAGATCCACGCGGCCAGGCCGGTGCTGACGCAGGCTGCGGTAAGGCCGGTGCCAACCTGACGCCCGGCACTGCGGGCAGCGGCCGCCTGGGCGGCACGCCGGGCGGCCAGGGTGGACAGCACGCCGGTGGCCACAGCAAGGGCCTGGCGCTCGAGCGCTGGATCCTCCTGCAGTTGCGCCATGAAAATACCGCTGCTGAAGTCAAAGTCCAGTACCGGCACCTCGGCGGTCGGTTTGTCCTCCTGGCGCCGCTCGCTCAGTTCGCGACGGAAGCTGGTCAGCACGACATCACCGGTCTGGCGCAGATGGTTGTCGGCCGAGGCGGCCAGGTTTGCCGCCAGCCCGGTTTGCCGTTCGTTCCACGGCTCGGGCGGGAACAGCCGCTCGATCAGGCGGGCTCCGACATCGACGCCCAGGGCGCCGGCGGCGCGGACCAGCTGGCCTCGGATCGAGTAGTACCAGTCCGCCGTTATGTCGACCTGCTGGCGCGGCAGAGCAAACAACTGAGCCAGCCCCTCGTCCAGCTCGGCTTCCAGCGCGTTCAGCGCCTCGGCCTCTGCGCTCGTCAAGGCGCGCCGGGCGGCCGCCCGGGCGCCCTGCCACTCGCCGGAGTTCAGGCTGTAGGCCTGTTCGCCGATGACCACGGTCTGGCGCTGCTCGCCGAGCAGCCGCCAGTCCTCCGGGGCGATCACCAGCCAGACCAACAGCGCGAATACCAGCACGGCAGCGAGCCCCCAGACCCAGGCCAGGTTGCGGCTCGATTTAGCTGCCGTTGTCGTCATCTAATCAAACCCGCTTCGTTCAGACGGTCATGAATCTCACCGTCGAGAATATCCTGTCCGGCCTGAAGCAGCAGCAACAGCGGCCAGGCAAACAGCCACTCGCGCAATAGCACCAGCGACCAGGCCAGCACGGCCAGTGTCTGCCCGGGCAGACCGGCGCCGAGATTCTGGATCAGCCAGTGCGGCAGGGCGCGCAGCCCCTCACTGGCGACCAGCCCCCAGTCCAGTACCTGGCTGTGGGCCGGAGCGCCGGCCGTAAAGCGCAGCACGGCATCATCCAGCGACAAACCGCGCACATCGGGAACCGGCGCGAAAAAGGCGGCGGCGACCAGCACCAGCAGCAGCACCAAAAACCAGGTCAGCAGGTGCAGTCGCGTGGCCAGAAGGCGATG